>JBIPMZ010000139.1:0-6300 GCA_044376165.1 Cyanobium sp. | reverse complement strand
ACGGGAAGCTCGCCCGGACAAAGGTTGGCGAGACGTTGGGCATAGGCCAAGGCACTGGCTTCCGGGGTCTCCTCCTCGGTGGGGACCGGGTGGAAGGAGGCATGGCGGGCTGGGGCCTGGGCCAGCAGGGTTTCGCCGAGCATGCGGGCGTTGCTGGCGGGGTCATCGGGCGGTACCCAGCGCTCATCCCCGAGAAGCACATCGACCCGATCCCAGGGGAGATGCTCCGCTCCGAGCCGCGCGTAGGCCGGCCGGGGGGTTTCTCCCCCCGCGAGAGCAATCTGGGCCCGGTCGCGCTGCGCCAGGGCCAGGCCGATCTGGGAGGCCACCTGCTCCGCCACCTGTTGGGCCAAATCTTCGGCCGAGGCCGCGACGCGGAGGTGGTACTGGGTCATGGGAGCCACTCGGTGTGAAAAGAGCCGGGCCGGTCGGTGCGCTCGTAGGTGTGGGAGCCGAAGCAGTCGCGCATCGCCTGCACCAGATTCTGCGGCAGGCGGGCGGTGAAGGTGCTCTGGATGTAGTCGAGGGTGCTGCTCAGGCAGGGCACGGGGATGCCTGCCAGGGCGGCCCCGGCCACCACTTGGCGCAAGCCCGGCAGGCGGGAGTTCACCTGGGCCAGGAACCAGGGATCGAGCATCAGGTTGGGCAGGTCTGCTCGGGCGACGTAGGCATCCTGAAGGCGCTGGAGCAGGCGGGCGCGGATGATGCAGCCCCCCTTCCAGATCCGGCCGATCTCCGGGAAGTTGAGCTGGTAATCGTGAAGCCGGGAAGCTTCCTGCATCAGCACCATGCCTTGGGCGTAACTGGCGATGCAGGCCAG
This sequence comes from Cyanobium sp., assembly GCA_044376165.1. Classification (GTDB taxonomy): domain Bacteria; phylum Cyanobacteriota; class Cyanobacteriia; order PCC-6307; family Cyanobiaceae; genus Cyanobium. Next base: position 5,480 of record JBIPMZ010000139.1, on the reverse strand, counting down.
AATGCAGGCATCCTTCAGGGGCCCCATGCCGTCGGACGGGGTGCCCAGATCGAAGGGGGGACCCGCCGGCACCGTGAGCAGGGGTTCGGCGTCGATCCGCAGGGGGCGTTGCGAACTGAGCACCCGGGCGTTGAGGGCGGCGTAGATCGTCGGCACCGGCACGCCCATGTTCAGGGCGCTCTCCACCGTCCACAACCCGGTGCCCTTCTGGCCGGCGGCGTCGACGAGGAACTCCACCAGGTCGCCGCCCGTCAAGGGGTCGCGGGTGCGCAGGCAGACCTCGGTGATCTCCACCAGGAAGGAGGCGAGCTCCTCGGTTTCGTTCCAGCCGGCCAGCACATCGGCCATGGCCGTGCCCCCGAGGCCCGCCACCCGCTTCATCAGGTCGTAGGCCTCCGCGAGGATCTGCTCGATCCCGTACTCAATGCCGTTGTGGACGGTCTTGACGAAGTGGCCCGCACCGCCGGGGCCTACGTAGGTGACGCAGGCCCCATCGGTGACCTTGGCGGCCATCGCGGTGAGCAGGGAATCGATGGAGTCGTAGGCGGTGCGGGTGCCGCCGGGCATCATGCTCGGGCCTTCCAGAGCCCCCTTCGCCCCGCCGGAGACCCCCATCCCGATGTAACCGAAGCTGCGGCTTTCCAGCTCGTTCACGCGCCGCTCGGTGTCGGTGTAGAGGCTGTTGCCGCCATCGATGAGCAGATCCCCCTCCTCCAGCAGAGGGGACAGGGTGGCAATCATGGCGTCCACCGGCTCACCGGCCTTCACCATCATCAGGATGCGACGAGGCCGCTCCAGGGCGGCTACGAACTCCGGCAGAGTCTCAGCGCCGATGATGTCCTTGCCGGATCCGCGACCGTTGAGGAACTCCTGAGTTTTGGCGAAGGTGCGATTCCAGACGACGCTGGAAAACCCGTTGCGCTCCGCGTTGAGCACCAGGTTTTCCCCCATCACCCCCAAGCCGATCAGACCAAAATGCGCCTTGCCCATTAGCAATGCCCTCTCGTGTGGCTCCTCTCCAAGTGTGACCCCGCAGAGGCGGAAAGCGGGACCGGCCGGGCCCCGATGTCAGCAACTCCGCAAGCGGCGCGGCGCCAACAAAAAATCGGGGCGGTTCCAGCGGGAGCCCGGGCCTGGAGGAAGCGGGGCTTAAGATGAAGCTGCCGTCGCGGATTCAGATGACGCTGCCGTCCGCGATGGTGCCATTCTTGACGACGACGACAATACCGTTACGAATATAAAAATTCAGCTCGGGTCGATCCGCTTCCTCCACATGATCCTTGTTGATAATTGTAACATTGGCGCCGATGCGTACATTTTTGTCGAGGATGGCGCGCTTCACCGTGGTGCCGTGGCCGACGCCGATCGGGATGCCACCCCGCTCCCGCAGCACGGCCCGTTCCTGGGCGGATTCGAAGTAATCCGCACCCATCACTAACGTGTCTTGGAGCACCGCCTCGTCCTCCACGCGCGTGCGCACCCCGAGCACGCAGTGATGAATGCTACAGGTTTTGAGCAGAGAACCCTCACCGATGATCGACTGGGTGATCTGGCAATCGTTGAGCTTGCTCGGGGGCAGATAGCGGGGTCTTGTGTAGATCGGGAATTTTTCGTCGTAGAACGAGAAGGGAGGATTGGGCTGCTCGGTTAGGGCGAGGTTGGCATCGTAGAAGGCACCGATAGTACCAATATCTTCCCAGTAATCATTGAACAGATAGCTCTGTAGCACATCGCCCCGAGCCAGCGAGGCTGGGATGATCTCCTTGCCAAAGTCTGTGGCGGTGGGATGGGCGCCCAGAAGGTTGAAGAGGGTGTCACGACTAAATACATAAATGCCCATCGACGCCAGGTAGGGACGCCGCTCCGCCTCCTCGGGATCGAGGCCGAGACTGGCGGTGTCCACGGCCATCTCCCTGAGGGATTCCCCCTTCGGCTTCTCTCGGAATTCCCGGATGCGACCCTGGCTGTCGGTGCGCATCAGGCCAAAACCCTCGGCATCTTTGGCGTTCACCGGCAGGGCACCAACCGAGAGGTGAGCCCCGCAATCGATGTGGTGCTGCACAAAGCGGCTGTAGTCCATCCGGTAGAGCTGGTCGCCCGAGAGGATCAGCACGTGGTCTACATCCCATTCCTGGAACAGCCACTGGTACTTGCGCACCGCATCGGCCGTCCCCTCGAACCAGCTGGGGCTATCGGGGGTCTGCTGGGCCGCGAGCACCTCAACAAATCCCTGACCGAAGCCGGCCGAAAGGTTGTACGTCATCGTGAGATGACGGTTGAGCGAGGCGCTGTTGAATTGTGTCAACACGTAAATCTTGTTGATTTCCGAGTTGATACAATTGCTGATTGGGATATCAATCAAGCGGTACTTGCCCGCCAGTGGTACGGCGGGCTTGGCCCGCATCTTGGTCAGGGGGTAGAGGCGTGTTCCCGCACCTCCGCCAAGGATGATGGCCAGAACCCGTTTCATCGAGAACCCTCGTTCCTCGGCAGCCATCGACCGTACCGGAGCGGGGTGCACCCTGGCCCGCTTCGGCAGCATTTTGTAGTCGTTGTGGCGGACACCTAAGAAGCCCCGCCGCGGTCGTCGTTCAGCTCGAACAGCTCCTGCAACACCTTCATGGCCGCCAGCCGCTCCTGCCGCGGCTGGGGGGCCCGCAGGCGGGTCACAGGGGCGTGGAGCACCTTGTTGATGATCCCTTTGCTCAGGGCCTCCACCACCTTGCGTTCCCGCGCCGAGAGGTCGGGCCCCATGCGGCTGAGGGCCTTCTGCAGCTCCTGCTCCCGGATCTCCTCCAGCTGGGTGCGCAAGCGGTTGACCAGGGGCACCGCCTCCAGGCCGTCCCACCAGTCGAGGAACAGCTGGGCCTCCTCCCGCAACAGCGCTTCCGCTTCGGCGGCCATCTCTCGACGGGCCTCCTGGTTGCGGGCCACCACCTCCTGCAGATCGTCCACGTCAAAGCAGCCCACCCCTTCGAGATCCGCGGCGTCGGGGCAGATGTTGCGGGGAACGCCGATGTCGAGCAGCAGCAGGCTGGAGCGCCGGTTGAGCGTCTCCAGGCGGGAGCGATTGATGATCGGCTCCTCCGCCGCGGTGCTGGTGAACACCAGCGAGCAGGTGCTCAGGCAGTGATCCAGGTCGTCGATCGGGCGGCACTGGACGGGCAACTGGGGAAAGTCGCTGGCCAGCTGCTCGGCGCGCGCGATCGTGCGGTTCAGCAGCACCACGCCGCGACAACCCTTGGCCTGCAGATGCTGCAGCAGCAGTCGCGCCATCCGGCCTGCCCCGACAACGGCCACCTGCTCCTGGTCCAAGGGCACCAAATCGTCGAGGCCGCGCGCTTGCCCCACCTTCAGCTGGGCCAGCTCCACGGCCGCGGAGCTGATCGAAACGGCCCCGGTGCCCAGGTTGGTTTCGCTGCGCACCCGCTTGCCGGTGCTGACGGCCTGGTTGAGCAGGCGGTTGAGGATCGGACCGACGGACCGATACTCCTGACTCAGCCGCACCATCTTCTTGACCTGCGAGAGGATCTGCCCCTCCCCCAGCACCAGGCTGTCGAGTCCGGCGGAGACCCGCAGCAGATGGTCGATCGCGGCCTCGTGGTGGTAGGCAAAGAGATGGGGCTTCAGATCTTCGATCGGCAGGCTGGAAACCTGACTGAGGAAGCGAGCCACAGCGGCAATGCCCTCCTCCGGCTGGCGGAGCAGGGCGTAGATCTCCAGACGGTTGCAGGTGCTGAGGATGGAGGCCTCAAGCACCTGGTCCTCGCCTCGCAGCCGCTCCAGCGAGGCCTCCATCGTGGGCTCCGGGATGCTCAGCCGCTCGCGGATCTCCACAGGAGCCGTGCGGTGACTGAGGCCGATGACGGCGATGTGCATGGAGACGGGTCTGTGTGCCGGAACTCAGCGCAGGGCGATGCTCTGGGCGCCGGGCTTGATGTGCACCGTGGTGGTGAAGCGGGCGGTGTGATCGAGGGTGCTGATCACCAGGCTGCTGGTGCGGGTGCAGTCCTTTTCGAACTTCACCCCATCAAAGAGCAGACCATCCGTGATGCCGCTGGCGGCGAACACCACATTGGCGCCGGAGGCGAGCTCCTCCGCTTCATACACCTTATCGGGATCGCTGATTCCCATCTCCGCAAGCCGGGCCAGGTTGCCCTCCCGGGTGAGGCCCTCCCACTCTTTGGTCTGGGCAACCGCGGGGTCGTAGACCAGCTGGCCCTGGAAGTGGCCGCCCAGCGCCCGCAGGGCGGCGGCGGAGATCACCCCCTCCGGAGCCGCACCGATTCCCATCAGGCAGTGGGTGCCGGTGCCGGCAAATCCTGCGGCGATGGCGGCCTGCACATCCCCGTCGGAGATCGGCTGAACCCGAGCGCCAGTGGCCCGAATCTCGGCGATCAGCTCCTTGTGGCGGGCACGATCCATCACGACGATCACCAGCTCGTCCTTGGCCAGGCCCAGGGTTTGGCTGAGGATTTCGATGTTTTCGGTGGCCGACTTGCGAATGTCCACCTTGCCCTTGGCGGCCGGGGGTGCCGCCAGCTTCTTCATGTAGAAATCCGGGGCGTTGAACAGGCCGCCGCGGTCGGAGGCCGCGAGCACAGCCATCGAGCCGCGCTGGCTGTTGGCGCAGAGGTTGGTGCCTTCGCAGGGATCGACGGCGAAGTCAACGCCGGGACCCGTGCCGCTTCCTACCTCCTCACCGATGTAGAGCATCGGAGCCTCGTCCCGCTCCCCCTCGCCGATGACGATGCGACCCTGCATGGCGATCTGGCCCATGCGCTCCCGCATGGCTTCGACCGCGGCGGCATCCGCTTCATTCTTCAGCCCCATCCCCGTGAGCCGGGCGGAAGCGATGGCGGCTTGTTCGACGACTTCGAGAATTTCCTGGATGAGGGAGCGATCCACAACTGACCGGCGAGGGAAAAGGAGCTTCGCGAACGATCGGCTGAGGGAGCCCGCGCCCTGACGAAGGACAGGGAACAAGGAGCGAAAACCCTGGGCAGAGACCCGAGATGGAGGTCGGAGACGCCGACCGCCACGAGCCCTCGGGAGGAGTCGGGAAGCGGCGCCATCGTATCAGCGCGACTGGCGGGACCCCTCGACCGGACGACTCCTTAGAGTTTGGTGCCCTTCGCCCCGGTGGAAGTCCATGAGCCCCAAGCCTCTGGTGGTTTCGCCCTCAATCCTCTCCGCCGACTTCTCTCGCCTGGGCGAGGACGTGCGCGCGGTGGACGCGGCTGGCGCCGACTGGATCCACGTGGACGTGATGGACGGGCGGTTTGTGCCGAACATCACCATCGGCCCCCTGATCGTCGAAGCGCTGCGTCCGGTGACCGCAAAACCGCTGGATGTGCACCTGATGATCGTGGAGCCGGAAAAGTACGTGCCCGAGTTTGCCCGGGCCGGGGCCGACATCATCTCGGTGCAGGTGGAGGCCTGCCCGCACCTGCACCGCAACCTCGGCCAGATCAAGGAGC
>JBIPMZ010000137.1:0-6301 GCA_044376165.1 Cyanobium sp. | reverse complement strand
CTCGTTTCGCCATCGCTTCGTGCGCGCCCAGGACGCGATCGACGAGGCGTGGGATTTCCGCGACGCCGCCGCCCTCCTGGCCTGCTGCGATCAGGTGATCACAACCGACACCGTGGTGGCCCATCTGGCGGGCGGCCTGGGCCTGCCCGCCTGGCTGCTGCTGCATCATTTCCCCGACTGGCGCTGGGGCCTGGAGGGGGATTCCACCTTCTGGTACCCGTCGCTGCGCCTCTTCCGCCAGCGGCGGCCCGGCGATTGGCCGGAGCTGGTCGCGCGGGTCGCCGAGGCCTTGGGGCAGTGGCAGGAGCCGGAGGCGATCCTCGCCCCCATCTCCCTCGGGGAGCTGATCGACAAGATCACCATCCTCGAGATCAAGAGCGAGCGCCTGCAGGGGGCCGCCCTCGCGAATGTGCGGCGGGAGCTGGCCGCCCTGCGGGAGGTCTGCGATCGGCGCCCGCGGCGCATCGATCCGGCCCTGATCGACGGGCTCCGGCAGACAAACCGCCGGTTGTGGGAGATCGAGGACGCGATACGCGAGCAGGAACGGCGCCAGGATTTCGGGGAGGCCTTCGTGCAGCTGGCCCGCTCCGTGTACCAGCAGAACGACCGGCGCGCGGCGCTGAAGCGGCGGATCAACACCGCCTGCGGCTCCGCCCTGATCGAGGAGAAGAGCTACGCGGATTACGGATCCAGCACGGATCCCTAAACCGCGCCCCAGCCGTCACACTGGTGGCGTTGCCTTCGCTTCGCCGCCCATGGAACCCGCCAGCTTCAACCTCGGCACCGTCCTGCTGGTGGGGAGCGGCCTGTTCTGCCTCGCCACCCTCTACTTCGGCACGAGGGGCGGCTACTACGACACCGACGACTACGACGGCAACGGCACCGCCCACTGAGGCGGGTCGGGGTTCAGCCCGGGCCTCCGCCGGGTTGGCCCAGCCGCTCGGCGTCCGGGCATTCGCCGGTGACCGGGAGGTCGTCGGCGCTGAGGCTGCGGCTGACCCGGGAGAGCCGGGTGCTCACCGCCCCGATCGAATCGAGCCGCACGCTCTCCTCCCAGCTGTGCAGCTCGTCCTCGTCGGCGTCGTCGTAGCGGAGGGTCACCAGGTCGCCCTGCACCTCCACCACCAGCGCCTGCTCGATCCAGCGCTGCTGGTCGCGCAGGAACACCCACACGGGTCGCTGCTCGGCGCAGAAATGGTCGAGCTTGCGTTGCAGCATCGCGGTGATCCCGGATGGGAGCGATCCTAGGCAGATCCCCCGAACCCGCCGTAGCTCCCATGACCCTTCCCCCCGCCGAGGAGATCCGCCTGCAGCTGCGCAGCTGGCCGGAGGTGGAGGCCTACCTGGAGCGCTGCCGCGGGGTGATCTTGCCCCTGGGCTCCACCGAGCAGCACGGCCCCACCGGCGCCATCGGCACCGATGCCCTCACCGCCGAAGCCGTGGCCCTGGAGGTGGGTCGCCGCACCGGGGTGTTGGTGACTCCGGCCCAGTCGTTCGGGATGGCGGAGCATCACCTGGGCTTCCCCGGCACGGTGAGCCTGCAGCCCTCCACCCTGCTGGCGGTGCTGCACGACGTGGTGCTGTCCCTGGCGCGGCATGGTTTCGAGCGGATCTATGTGATCAACGGCCATGGCGGCAACATCGCCACCACCCGGGCGGCGTTCGCGGAGGCCTATGGCAGCGCCGCCGCGCGCGGGCTGCCGGGGGCCGGCCGATTGCGCTGCCGCCTGGCCAACTGGTTCACCGCCGCGCCGGTGCTGGCGGAGGCGCGCAGCCTCTACGGCGAGCGGGAGGGGCACCATGCCACCCCCAGCGAGATCGCCCTCACCCTGCACCTGGAGCCGAGCCTGAGCGGCAAGCAGCGGCCCCTGGAGGAGCCGGCCCCGGCGGGACCGATCCATGGCCCGGAGGACTTCCGCCGCCGCCATCCCGACGGCCGCATGGGCTCGGATCCCTACCTCGCCCAGCCGGAGCACGGCGAGCGCTTCCTCGACCTGGCCGCCGCCGCCCTGGCGGACGACCTGCGCGCCTTCCTGGAGGAGGTGGACGGCTAGGTTTCAGGGCCCGGGCAACCCGAAGGCGATGAGCAGGATCACGGCCGACGACGTGCGCAAGGTGGCGCAGCTGGCGCGACTGGAGCTGCCGGAGGAGAAGATCACCACCTACACCGGCCAGCTGGAGCGAATCCTGGAGTACGTAGCCCATCTCGAGCAGGTGGACACCGAGGGGGTGGAGCCCACCACCCGGGCGGTGGAGGTGGTGAACGTCAGCCGAGACGATGCGGTGGAGCCCACACCGGTGCGGGAGGAGCTGCTCGATTTGGCGCCCCAGCGGGAGGGGGATTTCTTCCGCGTTCCCCAGATCCTTAGCGACTGATCCGGTCCCCCGATCTGCGGGGCCCTACTCAGCGGATCGGCGAGACGGCGGTGCGGTGCAGGAGTTCGAGCACCCGGCGGCGAGCATGGCGACTGGGCATCAGGGCCGCCAGGGGACGCAGCCGGCTGCGGCGTCGCTTGTGGCTACGCACGCCAAGGAAGATGTCGTAGAGGAAATTGAAGAAATCTTGACGGCTCTCAAACGTGCCGAGGCGTTGCGGTGACCCTTTGGCCTCCAGGATATGACGGGTGGCCTGGTAGGCGGGTTGATATTGAAACCAGGGAATCGAGGGCCAGAGATGGTGGACGAGGTGGTAGTTCTGTCCCATGATCAAGGCATTCATCAGCCGCCCGGGATACACGCGGGCGTTGTGCCAGCGGTTGCGCGACTGGAAGGGGCGGTGGGGCAGGTAGTCGAAAAAGAGGCCGAGGGTGACGCCCACCATCAGGGCCGGAGCGAACCAGCAGTTGAAGATGAAAGGGAGGTTTTGGGTGCGGGCCGCGAGCAGCACAATCGTGAAAAAGAGCGCCCGGGCGAGGCCCCACTCCAGCAGCTCCCAGCGCCGCCAGAGGCGACGGCGGAAAAAGAACACCTCGTGATAAAAAAAGCGAGGTGCGATCAACCAGAGCGGCCCGAAGGTGCTGACGATGTGATCGGGATCGTTCTTGGGGTCGTTCACATGGGCGTGGTGCTGCAGGTGCACGCGGGTGAACACCGGAAAGCTGAAGCCCAGGAGCAGGGCCGCTCCATGACCCATCACCGCATTCCAGAAGCGGTGGGGATGGGCGGCGTTGTGGCAGGCGTCGTGGATCACGGTGCCCTCGAGGTGGAGGGCGAGGAAGCCGAGCAGGAGCAGCAGGGGCAGGGGCCAGCCGGCGAAGAACCAGCCGAAGATCGTGAGACCGGCCAGCAGGTAGCCGCCCAGGAAGAGGCCCACGGTCGGATTCCAGGGCGGCGGCGGGTCCAAAAACCGCTTCGGCACGCTCTGAACGGGGGCGGGGCGGCGCGCTGGCGCGGCGGCGAGCGGAGGCGTCAGCTGCTGCGACATCGACCGGAGCGGGAGCCGGAGACCGGGGCGCCCCAATGTACGCAGTTCTGGTCGGGAGGCGCGGGGGATTCGGGGGTGGGGGTGCCTCAGGCGAGCGGTTCCAGCTCGGGCAGCCGGGGGTGCAGGGCCAGAAGGCGATCGAGAAGAAGCCCCTTGAGCGCCTGGATCGGCGGCTGCTCAACCCGATCGCGTCGCACGACGAGGGAGACGCCGTTGGTGAGGATGGGATCGCTTTCGATCGGCCGCAGCTTGGGATGCAGGGCCAGATTGAAGGGGTTGGCATAGGTGAGGGCCACTCCGTCGGCGGTGCGGCCCTCCCAGTCGGCGGGGTCGTAGCAGCGGGCGCGCTGGAGGGGCCCGGCCAGCCCGAGGTGACCGAAATGGAGGGCGGTGCGGGGAAAGAGCTCGTGCGGCAGCAGCGGCACCGGGAAGCGCCGCAGATCGTCGAGCGACACCCCCCGCACCCCCGCAAGGGGATGGTCGGGGGCGCCCGCCAGCCAGAGGGGATAGCGGAAGAGATCGAAGCGGGCGATCTCCGGATCCTCCGGGGGCGGCAGGTCGACGCTGTCGTCGATCAGCCAGGCATCGATCACCCGATCCCGCAGCAGCTGGAGCGGGCGAGCCATGCCCACGCTGTCGTGGAGGCCGAGCATCCAGCCCGGCGGCGCCGGCTTGGCCACCAGAGGGGCCATCAGGGGCCCCACCTCCAGGCGCAGCGGTTCCTGCCCGAGGAAACGGGCCAGCTGGTGCAGCTCCCGTTCCATGGCGATCAGCAGGGGATTGCCCTTGAGGAGCCACTCCCCCTCGCGCCGGCGCAGCCCCAGGCGAAAACCCTTCAAGGTGCGCTCGACCCGCCGGCAGATGGTGCTCTGGTTGCAGCGGGAGGCGAGGGCGGCGTCTTTGCCGGTGCGAAGCCAGATCTGGAGATCGAGAGCAGCGAGCTCCTCAAGGCTGACCATCAGCGCAAGGGGAGAAGGGGCGGGGACGCTAAGGGGTCTGGGCCGCTCCAGGGGCCGCAGGAACGTGTCAGAAGCACCACAAAACGCAACCGGCACAAGGTGCCGCGTTGGTTTGGCCACCGCTCATGCCCACCGGGGGACTTGAACCCCCACAGCCGAAGCCACTGGAACCTAAACCCAGCGCGTCTACCGATTCCGCCAGGTGGGCGATCGCTGCAGTGTAAAGAGCCCAGCGCCGCCGATTCAGAATGGGCCCAGATGCTTCTTCTCCCGATGCTCGCCACCCTGGGAGGCACCCTGGCCCTGACGGTGGGGGTGGCGGTGCTGCTGCTGCCGGTGCTGGTGAGCGAACTGAGCCGCCCGCGGGATGCCGCCTGGGGGGCGGTGGTGCTCGTGCTCGGCCTGGTGCTCGTGACCAGCGCCGACCGGCTGACCGGCGCCCCGATGCTGGCGGTGCTCTGCGGCGGTCTGCTGATCGGGCGGCTGGGCGGCGAGGTGGGCCAAGCCCGCTGGCGCCAGCTGACGCCGGAGGAGCGGCAGCGGCTGGGCACGGCGGAGCGCTGGCGCGGCAGCCTGCTCCAGCTGACCTCCTCCCTCGCAGGCCTGGCGACCGGAGCGGGCGGACAGCTGGTGCGGGTGCGCGGCGGTCTCGCCCGCCTGACGGGCGGCCGGGACGGGGCTTCGGGGCCGGGGCGGAAGGCGAAGGCCAGCGGCAAGCGCTGGGTGCGGCCGGAGGCGTTGGGGGACAGAGCCGCCGGGGCGAGCAGCGGGCCAGAAGCGGAGCCCCCTGCCGCGGAAGCGGTGCCGGCGGAGGGATCGCCCACCCAGGAGCCTCCCGCCCCGGTGCTGACCGTGGAGGAGGTGACCGTGGAGGAGGTGGCCGTGGAAGTGGTGCGCGACTTCACGGAGATCGACGCCCTGCTGGCCAGCGCCCAAGACCCGAACCCGGCCGAAGCGGGATAATCCGAGCCTCTCCCCCTGTTGCGAGGCGACGTGTCCGCCAGCGTTCCGTCCCAGACCCCCGCCGACGGCGTCTCCTACAAGGACACCCTCAACCTGCTGCAGACCCCCTTCGCGATGCGGGCCAACGCCCGGGAGCGGGAGCCGGAGCTGCAGGCCTTCTGGCAAAAGCCCGACTGGAGCGGGCTGGGCCTGGACGAACAGGTGGGCCTGTACGAACACCTGAGCCAGACCAACCCCGGGCCGACGTTCACCCTCCACGACGGACCGCCCTACGCCAACGGCGCCCTGCACGTGGGCCACGCGCTCAACAAGATCCTCAAGGACATCCTCAACAAGCACGCGCTGCTCAACGGTCGCAAGGCCCGCTTCCGGCCCGGCTGGGACTGCCACGGGCTGCCGATCGAGCTGAAGGTGCTCCAAAGCCTGGGCAGCGAGGAGCGCCGCACCCTCACGCCGATCGAGCTGCGCCGCCGCGCCCGCGCCTATGCGCTGGAGCAGGTGGAGATCCAGAGGGCGGGCTTCCGCCGCTGGGGCATCTGGGGCGACTGGGACCATCCCTATCTCACCCTGCAAAAGGACTACGAAGCGGCCCAGATCCAGGTGTTCGGCCGCATGGCGCTGGCGGGCCACATCTACCGGGGCCTCAAGCCGGTGCACTGGAGCCCCAGCTCCCGCACCGCCCTGGCGGAGGCGGAGCTGGAGTATCCAGACGGCCACACCAGCCCCAGCGTCTATGTGGCCTTCCCGGTGGTGCGCCTGCCCGAGGCCCTGGCGGCCAAGCTCAACGGCGCTGGCGAAGGCCTGGCGGTGGCGATCTGGACCACCACCCCCTGGACCCTGCCCGCCAACCTGGCGGTGTCGGTGAATGGGGCGCTGGATTACGCGATCTGCCGCCGCGGCGATGGCGGCGGGCCGCTGGTGGTGGCGGCGGATCTGGTGGAGAGCCTGAGCGCCA
>JBIPMZ010000136.1:0-6324 GCA_044376165.1 Cyanobium sp. | reverse complement strand
GCCTGCATCCAGCGACTGCTCGCCGGCCCGCTCAGGCGCACCACGGCGGCGCCGTTGCCGGCCCCGGGCCCCTCGCTGAAGGCCTCCACCAGCACCGCCGCCAGGCCGTCGCTCACCCCTCCGCCTCCGCCCGCAGGTCGCGTTCCATCAAGGCCCGCACGGCCCGGGCGGCGTCGATCCGCCCATCGAGCAAGGCCACCACCTGCTCGCTGATCGGCAGCCGCCAGCCGTGGCGTTCCGCCAGCCGCAGCACCGCCCGGGCCGTGGGGGCCCCCTCCACGGTGGCGCCGACCCGGGCCAGAGCGGTCGCCGCGTCGGCGCCGCGGGCGAGCTGCAGGCCGAATCGATAGTTGCGGCTCAGCTCGCTGTTGGCGGTCGCCAGCAGATCCCCCAGTCCGGCGAGGCCGTAGAGGGTGGAGTTCTGGCCTCCGAGCGCCTGAAGCACCACCCCGATCTCCGCCAAACCTCGGCAGAGCAGCGACGCCTTGGCATTCGCCCCCAGACCCAGCCCGTCGCTGATCCCCGCCGAGAGCGCCATCACATTTTTGAGCGCACCGGCGGCCTCGGTGCCGATTGGATCGGCATTGGTGTACAGGCGCAGGTTGGGGGCACCCAGCTGCGCCTGCAGGCGTCGTGCCAAGGCGGCATCCGCGCTGGCGATCACGCTGGCGGCGGGAAGTCCCCGATCGAGCTCATCGGCCAGGTTCGGGCCGCTCAGCACCGCCACGCCAACGGGGGGAAGGTGGCGTTGCCAGAGACGGGCGGCGGTGCACAAGCCCTCCAGATCGATGCCCTTGCTGCAGCTGAGCAGCGGCAGACCGGCGGGCCAGGCGGGGGCCAGGCGGCGGGCCAGGCCCTCGACACCGGCCATCGACACCGCGGACACGAGCAGGTCGCAGCCCGCGAGGACGGCGCAGGGATCGCCCCCGTCTCGGCGCGACCAGCTCGCCACCGCATGGCCCCCCGCCTCCCAGAGGCGCGCGAGGGTGCTCCCCCAGGCACCCCGTCCGAGCACAGCGATGCGCAAGACCATCCCGCTCCCGTACTGGCCCCGACCGGTGCCGCAGAGCTGCCATCATGCGCCATCTGCCGACCGGCCATGGGCATTCCCCCCGATCCCCACGACTGGCAGCACTGGTCGGGTCAAGCCCTGGTGGTGGGCAGGGGGGGCATCGGACGCGCCCTCCTGTCCGCCCTGCCCCTACGAGCCCCCGGCCTGGAGATCTGGTCCGCCGGCCGGGACCCGGCGGAGGTGCGCCATCTCCAGCTCGACCTCGGCGATGGGGCCAGCGTGGCGGCTTTCCGCGCCCGGGCTGGCGCCTGCCTGCCCCAGCTTCGCGTGGTGATCCACACCAGCGGCCTGCTGCACGATGACCGAATGCAACCGGAGAAAAGGCTGAGCCAGGTGCGGCGCGACTGGTTGGAGCGCAGCTTCACCGTCAACGCCTGGGGCCCGCTGCTGCTGGCCCAGGCGGTGGAGGAGCGTCTGCCCCGGGAGCTCCCCTGCCGATTCGCCAGCCTCTCCGCCCGGGTGGGAAGCATCGGCGACAACCACCTCGGGGGGTGGTACGCCTACCGCGCCGCCAAGGCCGCCCAGAACCAGCTCCTGCGCACCCTCGCCCTGGAATGGCGGCGGCGGCGTCCCCTGGCCTGCGTCACCTTGCTGCACCCGGGGACCACCGCTACAGCCCTCTCCGCCCCGTTTCAGGGGGGGGTGCCGGCGGAGCGGTTGTTCCGTCCGGAGCGTGCGGCGGAGTACCTGCTGGATGTGCTGGCCGACCAGCGCCCCGAGAGCAGCGGAGCGTTCCTGGCCTGGGATGGCCGCCCGATCCCCTGGTGAACACGATCCCCTGCCCTCAAGCGGCGTGGGAACGCAGCACCGCCAGGGGAATCCACTCCAGGGTGGAGGCCTCGCAGGCCTCGAGGCGAACGGGGGGTGCCATGCCGTCCTCGTAGGCCTCCAACCACCGCCCGGCGCACACGCACCAGGGGTCGCCGGGTTTCAGGCCCGGGAAGCCGTAGGCGGGGGCGGGCCGGGTGAGGTCGTTGCCCTGGGCGCGGCTGTAACTCAGGAATCGCTCATCGACGACACAGCAGACGGTATGGCGGCCGTGGTCCGCCGGATCGGTGCGACAGGTGCCGTCCCGGAACCAACCCGTCATCGGGCGGCAGCCGCAGACCTCCAGCGGCCCCCCCAGCACGTTGCGAGGCCCATCACCATGGGGGCCGGGGCGGGCTGGCGGATTGGGATCGGGGGAGGCGGCCAAGGGGGGTGGGCTGAGGATGTGGAGGGGAGTCTGCCGGGAGACTGGCACAAAGTGCGTCCTGGTGGTTGACGAATTCCCGGGGGCAGGCGTTAAAGATCCAAAGACACCAACGCCGCGGGCACCTGCGGAGCCCCCTTCATGAGCTGGGATTTCACCGAGGACGCAGCCTTTCTGGCCCTCTGCGACGCCTACAAAGAGAGCGGTGAACCCTCCGCCATGGAGTTCCTGGCCCATGGGGAGGGAGCCTTCCACTTCCAAGAGCTCACCCAGAACGCCGCCGGGGAGGGACTCGACCTCTCGGATTCCGAGGACCTTGAACAGTTTCAGCAGGAGGTGATCGACAGCCTCGAGCTGATGTGCAGCTGAGCGGGGCTCAGCCGTAGTAGAAGGCGATCTCCTTGGCGCTCAGCCCGGTCCAACCCGCCGCCTGAAGCCGCTGATCGAGCACCTCCCGCTCGAGGTGCTTCGCACCGCTGCGGACGATGCGATTGCGCATCGATTTGGTCACACCGCTGCGGGGGCGGTTGTTCTCCAGCTCCATCACCTCCTGGTAGAGGGCGAGCATCGCGGCGGGGATGGGGGTGCCGTCAAGATCGAAGCCCGCCGCGATGGCGTCATCGATGCGGGCAGGACCGGAGTTGGCCATGGCGGGGAGAGGGGAAACCTCCACGAGCCTGCCATGGAGCGCTGTTCGGGGCTCAGGCGCTGAAGTAGCGGGCCTGGCTGTGAAGAGCCACTAGGGCTGTGGTGCTCTGCTCAGGCTCCAGCTGGTCGCTCTCGTCCATCGACAATCCGATGCGTTCGGCCCCCAGCCAGTCGAGCTGCGGCCGGGAGTCGGCCACGTTGGGGCAGGCCGGGTAGCCGAAGGAATAGCGGCTGCCTCGATAGCGCTGGGCCAGTACGTCGCGAAGGGCGGTGGGCTCCTGGTCCGCAAATCCGAGCTCGCGACGGATGCGGGCATGAGTCCATTCCGCCAGGGCCTCGGCCATCTGGACCGCCAATCCGTGGAAATAGAGGTAGTCGCTGTACTGGTCGGCCTGAAACAACGCTCGCGCAAAGGCGGTGGCCCGCTCACCCATGGTGACCGCCTGCATCGGCAAGACGTCGCTGGCAAGCGGCTCTCCGCTCGGGGCGCTGAGCAGATCGCGATAGAAATCGGCAATGCAGTAGCGGTTGCCAGCGCGTTGGCGGGGCAGCAGAAACCGCCCGATCTCCGGGCCGGCTGCCGCTGGGGAATCCCCGGGCGCCAGGGGCGCCGGATCGAACAGCACCACCGCATTCCCCAAGCGGCCGCAGGGGAAGTAGCCGTAGGCAACCCGCGGGGTGAGCAGGTCCTCCGCCAGGCAGCGGGCCAACCAGTGCTGCAGGACGGGCTCTGCCTTCTCGGCCAGCATGGCCTCGTATTCCGCTCGGGTCTGCTGCTGGCTTTTGCGCAGCTGCCACTGCCCGGCGAAGAGGGCATTGCGATCCAGGTAGGCCATCACCTCCTGCAGGTCGATCTGTTGTTCCGTGATCACCTGCGATCCCCAGAAGGGGGGCGGAAGGGCGGGCTCCTCGGGCACGGCGGCAGAGCGGCTGTCGTCGGGAGTCGCTTCGAGGGGGCTGGGCGGGGCGACGCCGAGATCGGTGGCGCCTACTGGAGGCGAGGAGGGGGTGGCGGTGGAGGCGGCGGTGGCAGGTGCGGCCTCGTCGAGCCCATCGACGATCCCCAAGCCCTCCGGGGCGCCTTCGAGGAACCCCTGAAGGTCGTCCCAGCGGCCTGCGGCCTTGGCCTCCATCAGGGCATCCATGAAGCGCAGATCGGCAAAGGCATCGCGGCCGTAGATCACCTGACCGCGGTAGACGGAGCGGCAGTCGCCGTTGACGAAGCGCGGCGTGAGGGCAGCGCCGCCAAGGATGACCGGAACGGCAATTCCCTGCCGATTGAAGGTTTCAAGATTATCCTTCATGAAGGCCGTGGATTTCACGAGAAGACCGCTCATTGCAATGCAGTCAGCGTTGTGTTGCTGCTGGGCTTCAACAATCTGTTCAACACTTTGCTTGATACCGAGGTTGACCACCTCATAACCATTATTCGTCAGGATGATGTCGACAAGATTTTTGCCGATATCGTGAACATCACCTTTAACAGTGGCAATCAAAAACTTGCCTTTGCTATTGCTCTTCCCTTCGGTTTTCTCCATGTGCGGCTCCAAATAGGCCACCGCCGCCTTCATCGTCTCCGCACTTTGAAGCACAAAGGGCAGTTGCATCTGGCCCGAGCCAAACAGATCCCCCACCACCTTCATACCATCGAGCAAAAAGGTATTGATGATCTGCAGGGGTGGGTAGGTGGCCAGGGCTTCGGTCAAGGCCGTTTCCAAGCCGATCCTTTCGCCATCGATGATGTGCTTCTTCAGTCGCTCTTCCACGGGCAGATCAGCCAGGGATGGACCGCTGGCCCGCGCCTCCTTCGCGGAGACACCCTCGAACATGGTGGTGAGTTCGGTGAGGGGATCGAAAACACAGATATCTTCCTGAAAGCGGCGCTGATCGAAGATCAGTTGGCGGCATACCTCTTGGTTGGCTTCGCTGATCTTGGCCAGCGGCAGGATCTTGGCTGGACTGATGATGGCCGCGTCCATGCCCGCCTGGCAGCATTCGTGCAGAAAGACCGAGTTGAGGACAATGCGTGCGGCAGGAGTGAGGCCAAAGCTGACGTTGCTGACGCCGAGCACCACGTGGACTCCGGGCAGCTGGTTGCGAATCTTGCGGATGGCTTCGATCGTCGCCGCACCGTTGGCGCGGTCTTCCTCAATGCCGGTAGATATGGGTAGGGCCAGTGGGTCGTAAAAGATCTCATGGGCGGGAATGCCATACTCAAGAATATCTCTGTAGGCGCGTTGGGCAATGGCAAACTTTCGCTCTGCGGTGCGGGCCATTCCCTCTTCGTCGATCGTGCCCACCACAATCGCTGCGCCGTAGGCCTTGGCTAGCTCGAGAACCTTGAAGAAGCGTTCATCGCCATCTTCGTAGTTTGTGGAGTTAAGAATGCATTTGCCCCCAGCAACCTTCAGCCCAGACTCCATCTTCTGCCACTCGGTGGAATCGAGCATCAGCGGCAGGTTGACGTTGGTCACCAAACGGCTGACGAGGTTGTGCATATCGCTCACCCCGTCGCGGCCCACATAGTCTACGTTGACGTCAAGTACGTGGGCATTTTCCTTCACCTGCTCGCGCGCCACCGCCACCAGGCCGTCCCAGTCCTCGGCATTCAGCAGCTCGCGCACCTTCTTCGAGCCACTGGCGTTGAGCCGCTCGCCGATGATCAGAAAGGAGTTGTCCTGCTGGTAGGGGGTCACCCCATAGATGGAGGCAGCGGCGGGCTCATAGGCGAGGGCCGGGCGCGGCGATGGGGCGGCGGGCAACTCCGAGGCGGGCGACTCCGAGGCGGGAGCCGGCCGCCGCACGCGGCGGGCCGCCGGATGCAACTCGCGCGCCAGCTCCGTGAGGGCAGCGATGTGGGCAGGTGTGGTGCCGCAGCAGCCGCCAATCACCTGCACGCCGAGATCTTCAACGAAGTGCATCAGCTGCATCTTCATCTCCACCGGGGTCAGTCGGTAGTGGGCGACGCCCCCCACGTTTTCCGGCAGCCCGGCGTTGGGGATGCAGCTCACCACGAAGGGGCTGTGCTCGCTGAGATAGCGCACATGCTCCTTCATCTGCTCCGGCCCGGTGGCGCAGTTGAGACCGAGCACATCGATCGGGAAGGGCTCCAGGATCGCCACCACCGCGGCGATGTCGGATCCCACCAGCATCGTGCCGGTGGTCTCCATCGTTACCGAAACCATCAGGGGCAGCCGCGTGCCACAGATGGCAAAAGCCTCCTCGATACCTTGCAAAGCCGCCTTGATTTGCAGGACGTCCTGGCAGGTCTCGACGATGAACAGGTCAACATCGCCCGCAATCAAACCCTCCGCCTGTTCGCGGAAGGAGGCCTTCATCGTATCGAAATCGATGTGACCCAGGGTTGGCAGCTTGGTGGTAGGCCCCATCGAGCCGGCCACAAAGCGGGGGT
>JBIPMZ010000135.1:0-6335 GCA_044376165.1 Cyanobium sp. | reverse complement strand
AGGAGCTGGCCCTGGCCCGGCGCCGGGTGCGCGCCTGGATGCAGCCCCGCCGGCGGCCGGTTGCCCCCTGGGCCTGGCCCGCCCGCGCCAGCGTCGTGGCTGAACCCCTGGGCTGCGTCCTGATCATCGCCCCCTGGAACTATCCATTTCAGCTCTGCCTCAAACCGCTGGTGAGCGCCCTGGCGGCGGGCAACACCGCCGTGATCAAACCCTCGGAGTCCAGCCCGGCCACGGCCGATCTCATCGCCCGGGCGGTGGCCCGCCACTTCCCGCCCGAGACGGTGCAGGTGGTCTGCGGCGACGGGGCGGTGGCGGCCCGGCTGCTGGAAGAACGCTTCGATCACGTCCACTTCACCGGCAGCACTCGCGTCGGTCGGCTGGTGATGGCCGCCGCCGCCCGCCACCTCATGCCGGTGACCCTGGAGCTGGGCGGCAAGAGCCCGGCGATCGTGCTGGCCGACGCCGACCTTGCCGTCACCGCTCGACGGCTGCTGTGGGGCAAGGCCGCCAACGCCGGCCAGACCTGCGTCGCCCCCGACCACCTGCTGGTGACCCCGGGGCAGCGGGAGCCGCTGCTGGCGGCGATCGCCGCGGAGATCCGCAACTTCTTCGGCGACGATCCCCTCGCCAGCCCCGACCTGGGGCGCATCGTGAACCAGGGACACTTCAGCCGCCTCTCCACCCTGCTCGAGGGGGCTCGCCGGGAGGGTCGCCTCCTGTTGGGGGGCCGCAGCGACCCGGAGCGGCTGCGGATCGAGCCCACCCTGGTGGCGGTGAACGATCCCCGGGCCGACCCGCTGATGGAGGAGGAGCTGTTCGGGCCGCTGCTGCCGGTGCTGGAGGTGGCCGACCTGGAGGAGGCCCTCGATCGGATCCGCAGCGGCCCGGCGCCCCTGGCCCTTTACCTGTTCAGCCGCAGCGAGGCGGCGGCGCAGCGGCTGCTGGCGGCCAGCCGCTCCGGCACCGTGGCCATCAACGACGTGGTGATCCAGGCCGGCCTGCCCACCTTGCCCTTCGGCGGGGTGGCCGAGAGCGGCATGGGCCACGCCCATGGGGAGGAGGGATTCCTGGCTTTCTCCCACCGCCGCAGCGTGCTGCGACGCCCCTTCGCCCTCGACGCGCCCCTGCGCTATCCCCCCTACGCCGGGAAGTTGCGCTGGATGGAATGGCTGATGCGCTGAGGCGCGGCGGCCTGCCCAGAGCCCAGCGCAGCGGCGGGTCGGGAACGGATTTGGGAAATTGACCCGCCGGGGGGCTGGGCGAGAGGCGGGAAGATCCTTAAGGTGCCGGCGTGCCCCGTAGTACCTAGCGTCCATGCGCCGCCCGATCGTCGCCCTGGCCCTGGCCCTGGTGTTGCCCCTCCCGGTCTTGGCCGGGCCGGTCATCGTCAAGGAGGGCGAAACCCTGTCGGAGATCGCCGATCGCCTCGGCATCCCGATGAGCCGCCTGATGAAACTCAACGGCATCAGCGATCCCGACCTGGTGGAGGCGGGCCGGCTGCTGAGCGTCCCCGGCGGATCGGGGAGTCCCGGCGGTCGAGGCGGCGCCAGCAGCACCCCGGGAACGGTGACCGTCCAGGAGGGCGAGACCCTCTCGGAGCTCGCCGCGCGGCACGGCATGAGCGTGCAGCGCCTGATGGCGATCAACGGCCTCAGCGACCCCAACCACGTCGAGACGGGCCGCCTGCTGCGGGTCAGCGGGCCGGTAGCCGCCGCCACAGGCGGCGGCTACCGGCCCGGGGCGAACGAACATGTGGTTCGCCCCGGCGAAAGCCTCTCCACCATCGCCGACGGCTATGGCGTGCCGATGAGCCGGCTCGCGGTCCTCAACGGGATCAGCAATCCCGATCGGGTGCAGGCCGGCACCCGCCTGAAGCTCAAGGGAAGCCCCATCCCGGCGGCCAACGCCATCCCGCCGACCACCCGCCCCGCCCCCACAGCCCGTCTGACGCCCCGCCCCGCCGCAGGGCAACCCACCCCGCAACCCACCGCGAAGCCGGCCACGGTGGCCGCAGCCACCACCAGCCCGGCGGTCTCTCCCGCGGGCACCCCGACGACCACCCCCGCGCCCCGGCCCGTCGCCAGCCGCCAGGCGGGAACGCCGCTGGCCACCGCCGCCGGAAGCGGCAAGCCCGACTGGCGCACCTATGGCCCCCTGCAGGTGGACTGGGCCAGCTGGCAGCCGATGGGCGGCAGCATGGTGGCCCCCACCCTCAACGGCGAGGGGCAATCGCTCTACCTGGCGATCAATTGCACGGCCCGCAAGATCAATGCCACCAGCCAGGCCGGCCAGTGGAAGGCCTGGGATGATCCCCAGGCGGAATTCGAGCAGAAACTGATCAGCGACCTCTGCACAGCCCGCGGCTGACGACGGTGGCCTCAGACAGCCCAGCGCAACGGCCAGGGGCTGCGCAACCAGCGACGGCCGCTGGAGCGCAACCAAAGCCGTTGCGCCCCGTCGTCGCTCTCGCGGAGCAACTCCTCCTGAACCAGCCGCCGGGCCAACCAAGCCCAACGCTCCTCCCCGCCCGGGTGAGCGCCGGCCAGCTCGCCAGCCAGGCTGCGCAAGTCCCGCCCCCCCCGCTCCTGGAGCATCGCCAGCAGCACACCGGCCTGCTCGGACCAATCCCGCGGCCGGGGCGAGGAGCGGCAGTTGTCGCAGCGACCGCAGGGGGGCACCAACTCCCCCACCGCCAGAAGCAAAGCCTGCTCCCGGCACCCCTCCCCCTCCGCCACCGCCTCCATCCGGCGCAGTTTGCGTTGGGCGAGCTCCAGGCGCTGCCGCTCGCTCTCCGGCGCCTCCGCCCCCCCCTGGAACGCCGCGGAGCGGATCGCCCAGCCGAGGCTGACCCGATCCGCCGGGTCGAAGAGCACCAGGCAGTCGGCGGGCAGTCCGTCCCGACCGGCCCGGCCGGACTCCTGCAGGTACCCCTCAGGGCTTGCCGGCAGATCGAGGTGCACCACCAACCCCACATCCTGGCGGTCCACCCCCATGCCAAAGGCCACGGTGGCCACCAGAACGGGCCGGGGATGGCGTTGAAAGTGTTCGAGGGCCAGCTGGCGGCTCTGGGGATCCATGCCGGCGTGATAAGCGATCGCCTCCACCCCCGCCGCCGCCAGGCGGGCGGCCCACTGCTCCACGGAACGGCGGGTGCGGGCATAGAGCAGCACGGCCCCACGGCTGGCCGCCACCGCGTCCAGCACCGCAGCCAGCGGATCCGCCGGTCGGGGGCGCATCGTGTAGGAAAGATTGGCGCGCCGGGCTGAGCGCACCTGGATCAGCGGCCGGCGCAGCTGCAGAAGCCGGATGATGTCCGCGCGCACCTGGGGCGCGGCGGTGGCGCTGAGGGCCACCAGCGGCACCCCCGGGCAAAGGGCGCGGAGTTGCCCCAGGCGGCGGTAGTCGGGCCGGAAGTCGTGGCCCCAGGCGCTGATGCAATGGGCCTCGTCCACCGCGAGGGCCACCAGCTGGCCCGCCGCCAGGCTGTCGTCCAGCAGCGCCCGGGAGCTCTCCAGCTGCAGCCGCTCCGGCGCGAGGTAGAGCAGGCTGAGCCGCTGCTCCCGCAGACGCTGGAACAGGTCGCGCCGCTCCCCCCCATCCATGCCGCGGTGCAGGCAGGTGGCGGCGATGCCGCGGCGCTGCAGCTGGCTGACCTGGTCCTGCATCAGGGCCACCAGCGGGGAGATCACCACCACCAGGCCCTCGCGCACGAGGGCCGGCAGTTGATAGCAGAGCGACTTGCCAGCCCCGGTGGGCAGCACCGCCAGGCAGTCGCGGCCCGCCAGCAGCGCCTCCACGACGGGTCGTTGCCCGGGCCGGAAATCCTCCCAGCCGAATCGCCTGCCGAGCACTTCCCGCAAGGGGTCCTGCAATGCCACGCCATCCCGGGGGCGGGCCGACCCTAGCTCCCACCCGAGGGGGCGGCGAGCGTCACGGCAGGGGCGGCGTCAGGGCATCGGGGGACTCCTCCACGAGCTGAAGCCGCACCCGGCGCCCCCCCGCCAGCTCCCCCAGGGACACCCGCATCGTGCTGCCGCTGAGGGTCTGGAGGGCGGTGATCAGCTCCCGCAGGTGAGGGGTGCTGCTCCCGCTCTCCACCCACAGCCGCTCCTGCAGGCCGTTGAGACGACGCCAGCTGGTGTGCAACCGCAGCACGGCGCTCTCCAGAAGCTGGGCCTGGTGCACCGCATCGGCGAGGGTGCCGAGCACATCGAGGCGCTGGGCCTCCTGGATCGCCTTCTCCAAATCCAGATCCAGCGGCTGAAAGGCTCGCACCGCTCCCCCCGCCTCGGTGGTGCGGCTGATCCAGCGGGCGGTGAGGGTGACATCCCGCACCCGATCCAGTTCGGGCTCCTCCCGCAACACCTGGCGCAGCTCCTCCTGTTGCTCCTCCGGCAACCGGGCCAGCTCCTTCACCAGGGGGGCAATCGCCCGCGGCGGCAGGAGGTTGTCGGCGGTGCGCTGGCGGATCTCCTCGGGCAGCAGGGGGCTGGTGGCGGCCGTGAACTCATCGGTGAGGCGGCGCACCTGGGTGCGGGTGATCTGCTGGCCCTCGTTGGCCGCCTGCCCCACCATCAGCTGGACCTCAGGTTCGGCCCGCGCCGCCTCCAGGAAAGCGCTCTTGGAAAAGTTGTTGACGCTGTTTTCCTCCAGGAGGCCCTCGCCGAGCATTTGTTCGGCAGACTCCGCCAGCTGAATGAGGGAGTAGGCGCGGGTTTTGCTGATCTCCCGCTCCCGCAGCCACTGCAGGAAGTTCGTGCCGCGGTTCTCGCCGCCGCGACGCTCCCGGTCCCGGGCGGCCCGAAGGATGCGGCCCCGCCAGATCTCGGTTTGCAGGTCGAAGCGATCGCACACCGCCCAGGCTTCATCGAGTCGAGCATGGAACTCGAGGGTGCCGATCGCTTCGTTCTCCGGGTCGGGGAGATCGAGGAGGAAGGCGGGAGCCTCGTTCTGGGGCATCAACGATGAAGGGGGGGAGAGGGGGATGCTGCCACGGGGGCGGTCGAGGCAGGGCGGCGACGATTCGTGACACCCGCTGCGCCAGACCCCGAGGCGGCGGGTAAGGTCTCCGAGAAGCCACCCGAACCCCCCGAAGCGCAGCGATGGCCATCTCCCGCGGCGACAAAGTGCGCATCAAGCGCCCCGAGTCCTATTGGTACAACGAGGTCGGAACCGTGGCCTCGGTGGACAAATCCGGCATCCGCTATCCGGTCGTTGTCCGCTTTGACAAGGTCAACTACAACGGTTACAGCGGCTCCGATGGCGGCATCAACACCAACAACTTCGCCGAGGCGGAGCTGGATAAGGCCTGAGGCCGCCCGGAAAACCCATTGAGGCCGGAAGGCACGGCACGGGGGCAAGGACTCTGGCAGGCTCACTGCTATCCCTGCCCTTCCGCGATGCCCGAACTTCCGGAAGTCGAGACGGTCAGGCGCGGTCTGCAAGGTCAGACCCACGGCTTGCAGATCGCACGCGTCGAGGTGCTGCGTGCCCGCGCCGTCGCCAGCCCCCCCGACCCCGAGTTGTTCCAACTCGGGCTTCAGGGCTGCAGCCTGGGCGATTGGCACCGGCGTGGCAAGTATCTGCTGGCTGACCTCCGCCATCCCGACGCCAGTGAGGCTGGCCGTTGGGGCGTGCATTTGCGCATGACCGGACAGTTCCTCTGGCTGCCGGAGCCCTGCCCTCCCTGCCGCCACACCCGGGTGCGACTGTTCAGCACCACCGGAGCGGAGTTGCGCTTCGTCGACACCCGCAGCTTCGGCCAGATGTGGTGGATCCCCCCTGGGGTCGCCGCGGAGGCGGTGATCGGCGGCTTGCGCAGGCTTGGCCCCGAACCCTTTGCCCCAGAGTTCGACACCGACTGGCTGCTGCAGCGGCTGCGGGGCTCCCGCCGACCGATCAAGACGGCGCTGCTCGATCAGACCCTCGTAGCGGGTGTGGGCAATATCTATGCCGACGAAAGCCTGTTTGCGGCGGGAATCGCGCCCCATACCCCCAGCGGGCGCCTGCAACGCCCCCAGCTGGAGAGGTTGCGGGAGGCGCTGGTGGAGGTGCTGAGCACCAGCATCGGCGTCGGCGGCACCACCTTCAGCGACTTCCGCGACCTGCGTGGCCGCAACGGCAACTATGGGGGGCAGGCCTGGGTGTATCGGCGAGGCGGGGAGCCCTGCCGCCGCTGCGGCACCCCCATTCGCCGTGAGCGTCTCAGCGGTCGCAGCAGCCACTGGTGCCCGAGCTGCCAGAACTGAAGACTCTGCAACCAAGGGGCTGGGGGCCCCGCCGCAAGGAGCTCTCGCCCGCGGGATCGACTACATCAGGAACAACAGAATCCAGCA
>JBIPMZ010000134.1:0-6363 GCA_044376165.1 Cyanobium sp. | reverse complement strand
CGCGAGGCGGGCATCAAGGTGACGATGGTGACCGGCGATTACGGCCTCACCGCCGAGGCGATCGCCCGCCAGATCGGCCTGCTGGATGACGCCCCCGCGGCCCCCCTCAGCCCGGCTCACCCCCTGGCCCCCCACGACCCGCGGATGGCGGATCCGGTGCGGGTGATCGACGGCGCCAGCCTGAGCCAGATCGGTGATGTGCAGCTGCGGCAGCTGCTCAAGTACCGGCACCGGCTGGTGTTCGCCCGGATGGCGCCGGAGCAGAAGCTGCGGCTGGTGCAGGCCTACCGAAGCCTGGGGGAGGTGGTCGCGGTCACCGGCGATGGGGTGAACGATGCCCCGGCCCTGCGCGCTGCGGATGTGGGGGTGGCGATGGGGATCAGCGGCACCGACGTGGCGCGGGAGGCGGCCGACATCGTGCTGCTGGATGATAATTTCGCCACGATTGTGCAGGCGGTGCGCTATGGGCGCTCGGTGGTGGCGAACATCTCTCGCTTCATCACCTATGTGCTGGCCTCGAATGTAGCGGAGGTGGCGCCGTTCCTGGCGATGGTGGCCTTCCGCATCCCCGCGGCCCTCACGGTGCTGCAGATCCTGGCGGTCGACCTGGGCACCGACCTGCTGCCGGCCCTGGGCCTGGGGGCCGAGCCTCCGGAAGCGGGGGGCATGCACCGAGCGCCGCGGCGGCGGGGCCTGCCGCTGCTCAACCGACCGGTGATGGTGCGGGCCTATCTGGTGCTGGGCCTGGCGGAGGCGGTGGCTTCGATGGGGGGCTACCTGCTGGTGTGGCGCCATCACGGCGTGGGCTGGGCGGAGCTGCGCACCCTGGCGCCGTCGCTGTTGCACCATGGGGCTCCGCCGGCGGTGCAGGCGATCCAAAACCAGGCCTCCACCGTGGCCTTCGCCCTGATCGTGGCGGGGCAGATGGGGGCGCTTCTCGCCTGCCGCAGCGACTGGCAACCCTTCTGGGCCACCCTGCGCCGTCCGAACCGGCTGCTCTGGGTGGGGTTCATCAGCGAGCCGCTGGTGGCAGGCACCTTGATCCTGGTGCCGGCGCTGGCGGCGATCTTCAGCACCACCCCCTTCCCCACCGCTTGGCTGGGGCCGATGCTCCTCTCCACGCTGCTGGTGCTTGCCGCCGACACGCTGCACAAACGGCTGGGGCGGGAGGGAAAACCTTCCGCGATCCCCAAGAGCGTGGCGGGCTGAAGGCGAAGCTGGCGAGGCGGGAGATCCAGCAACGAATCGGCGGCCGTGAGGATGTGCCGCAAACCGATCAGGGTATGGGTTTTGCCGCGGCCAGCGCAGCTAGCGAGACGCAGGAGGCTGCCTCCTGACTGGCCGCTCCCGTGATCGGATAGGGCTGTTGTTGTCCCTGCAAGGGAAGCCGCAGCGTGAATTCCAGATGCTTACCATCAGGCTCCACACGAAGGGAGCAAAAACAGGACAGCTCGGCACTACTGAAGAGGTCGCGGATACGTTCCTGCAACGGCAGCAGCGGAGTTACCGGATGGCCATTGAGCACGGGCTCTCCTTCCATTTGCGAATTCAACCAGGAATTCTCGAGAGCACATCCGCCGGGCAGAAAACAAAGCTCTGGAAGAAAGAAATCCTCGGGCGTGAGCACCTCGATTTCATCGCCATAAAGATCGACTAGCCGGTTTTTGTTGTCTCCTATGCTCTGCAGCGTAATATTCTTATACAAAAAGATCTGGCTCGGGCAGAGCTGCAAACGGCCGGGCATCTCCGGATCCAGCAAGATCACTGAGCCACTGGGCTTTTGGGGGAGTGGGCGCCGCCTCCGATCGCCCAGGTGCAACGTTGCCATGCTCTCGGGAATCGGCTGGGTTTGAGGGCCTCTCCGATGGCCAAGCAGATCGCCCGGAAGGTTTCTTCCTGCCCATGGCTATCGAGACTTGCCAGCGGACGCTCCGGAGGCCAGGGCCTGGTGGATGGCATCGCGCCACGGCGTGCCGGCCTCGATCTGGCTGTCGTCCCACAACTGCAGCTGCCGCTTGCTCTGGACTACAAGCGGCTTGATCATCTGCTTCCGCCGCTCCACCCAGGGCCGATCCGCCCGCGCGTAGCTGAGGAACACATGCCGGCGGCGCTCGGAGGCTGGCTCGGGCACGTGGGGGGGGAGGCTGGCTCCCCCTTACCATGGCAGGGATGCCTCAGCTCTTCAGGCTGGGGTCGGGGCCGGTCTGCACCGGGTGGTTTGTGGCGCTGTATTCGGTCCAGGAGCCTTCGTAGAGCCGTACCCGCGGGTAGCCGAGCAGGTGCTTGAGCACCAGGTATTGGAGGCTGGCCTCACGGCCGGTGCTGCAGGAGAGGATCACCTCCTTGTCGGGGGTGACACCCCTGCCCACAAACAACGCCTGGAGCGCTGCGGGGGATTTGAGCTTGTGGGGGTTGCGCAGCGCCTCCTCGCTGTTGTTGGCCTCCGTTACCTGCTGCCACGGGATGTTGATCGCGCCGGGGATGTGGCCGTTGCGCAGAAAGGTGTTCTCCGTACCCTCGTAGAGGGCCTTCGGCCGCGGATCGATGATCACCACCCCGCTCTGACCCACCAAGGGCAACAGTTGGGCCAGCGTGATCGACAGGCCGGGCACCGTGACGGGTTGGAAGCGGCCGCGGGCATAGCGGGGATAGGCCTTGGTGAGGGGAGCGCCGGCCGCCTTGTAGGCGCTGTAGCCTCCATCCAGGATCGCCACCTTCGGCACACCGCTCTTGGCCAGGATGTAGGCCACCAGCGAAGAACCGAGCACATTGGCGCCATCGGAGTACACGAGCACCGAATCGCGGTTGGAGATCCCCGCCTGGCTCAGCAGCTCCGCCAATTCCTCCGCCGACCAGATTTGATACGGCAGGCTGCCATTCGGACCGCGGAAGGCCTGCTCCGAAAGGTGCACCGCTTCCGGCAGGTGGCCGATCACATAATCG
The DNA here is from genome assembly GCA_044376165.1 of Cyanobium sp. Taxonomy (GTDB): domain Bacteria; phylum Cyanobacteriota; class Cyanobacteriia; order PCC-6307; family Cyanobiaceae; genus Cyanobium. Next base: position 3,420 of record JBIPMZ010000134.1, on the reverse strand, counting down.
AGCGGGGGCACGGGCCGCAGGTCGAGCACCTTCCACTGGCCGCTTTGCACAGCAGCAGCGGCCTCGCTGGGGCTCAGCAGCGTGAAGGTGGTGCGCGAACCGGGGGCGCTGGCCGGGGCGGCACGGCCGGGACGGCTCCAGGGCATCGCAGCGGCCAGGGCCAGGCCGGCACCTCCCGCGAGCAGGTGGCGGCGGGGGAAGGTCGGAGACATGGGAAAGAGCTGTATTCCAAGTGGGATAGCGTTGAAGCTAGGCAGGGCGGCGGGCGGAGCCGTGTGCCTGGCTTTACAGCGAGCGGTCGCGCCAGCTTGCCGTTGCGTCGCCAGGCACAGTTCGCTGTAGGCAGGATCAGCAGAACATGTGCAAGGGTCTACAGCTCTTTCCAAACCCTTAATCTAGGGTATTGAGGTCGTCAATCCGATTCACCATGGCCTCGGATCAACTCTATTTGTTCACCGCTCTCGCCGCTTTCAACACCAGTTTGCAAGAGCAGCTCAAAACGGCTGGCTCCCCCCAGGAGATTGTGGCGATCGCCGCGGAAAGGGGATATCAAATCAGCGTCGAGCAGCTAAGCCTCCTCTCCTATCGTCTCACGGAAGCCTACTGGGTCTGGAGTGGGCGGGGCGAGCGTTGGCGCCAGCATTTCTTCGCCGATCCCGAAGTGTTGCTTCGGCTCGGTTGAGACGTGCTTCCCACTACCTCCCGCCGCAGCGAGCGGGGAGAAGATAGGGGAGTTCTCGCCAAGAGGACTGTTCTCGACAAGAGCACAATGGGTGATCGAAGGGAGCGGCGGGAGCAGCTCCCTTTTTTATGTGGCGGCGATTCACCACAAAAAAAGGGCTCTTGCGAGCCCTGCCATTCCTGGCCGCCGCCTCAGACGAGGGCGTTGATGGCGTAGTCGATGTAGTTGTTGGCAATCACGCCAGGATCACCTTGGATGCCATGATTTTTCTTGATGTAGGTAAGCGCCTCCACATACCAGGAAGGGGAGAGCTCAAAGGCTCGGTTGATCTCATCCAGGCCGGCGATCAGGTAGTCATCGAGCGGCCCGGTTCCCCCAGCCACCAAGGAGTAGGTGATGTGGCGGAGGTAGTAGCCGATGTCGCGGGAGCACTTGGCCTTGCCGCGGGCATCAGAGGCGTAATTGGGTCCTTGCAGCTGGGTGGTGTAGGGGAACTTGGCATACACGGCCTGGGCGGCACCGTTCACGAGAGCATCCGCCTTGGCGGTGAGTTCCCGAGCTGCGGCAAGGGCATTGGCGGCTCGCTCGTAGCGACCAAAGGCCGCATTCAACTCGGTGTTGCTCAGGTAGCGGCCCTGGGAATCGGCAGCGGCCACCGCTTCGGTGAGTGGGGTTTTAGACATGGGAAGAAAGCGGAGTTGGTGAAAGCAGAATCAACAGTGGCGGAAGCCTCAGCCGACGGCAGCGGCAGCCCGATCGAAGTAGGTGCCGATCTCGCTGGCGAGGCTGGAGCAGTCGCCGGGGGTGATGCCGTTCGGATCGAGTACCAGGGCGATCGCCCCCTCCTTGATCTTGCGCACCCCCTCCGCCACCGAGCCGCCGGGCACCCCCAGGGCGAGATAGGTCTCCCGCAGACCATTGAGGCAGCGGTCCTCCAAAACCGAGGCATCGCCAAGGTAGGCAGCATAGGTGACATAGCGCAGAATGATGTCGAGATCGCGCAGGCAGGCGGCGATGCGGCGGTGGGTGTAGGCATTGCCGCCAGGGGCGATCAAGGCTGGCTGCTGCTCAAACAAATCCCGGGCCGCATTGGTCACCAGCTTCGAGGCATTGGAGGTGATGCGGTTCACCGCATCAAGACGCTTGAAGCTGTCCGCCACGACGGCGGAGAGGGCATCGAGCTGGCTGCTGTTGAGAAATTCACCGCGGGCATCCGCCTGCGCAACAACCTTGGTGAAGGCGTCGTAGGTCATGGGGAACGGAAAGGAAATCTCGGCCGCCGGCCGAGGGTGGCAAGGGCTTCGAACCCCGCAATTCGCGCTGCGGCTGGCGTCGCGAGCGGCGCTGCGGAGGTCCGTGGCCTCGATCCAGTGTTGAGGAGACCCCGGTTCTCCGATCGGTGAACTTTACAAAGGGTCATTGCGGGAGGGGCTCGTTGTAAGCGAGGCCACATTTCTGAGGCTCCGCAAGCCAACGCTTCGCTCAGTAGGTCCAGTTCTGGCGCATCAGCAAGCTGGTGGTGCCGTCGCGCACGTTCACCCGCTCTGCCAGCAGGCCGAGGTCGTGCAGCACGTTGGCCTGACGCTGCAGGCTGCCCAGGGAGGTTTCATCCAGCGGCAGGATCGCGCGTTCCAGCACCCGCTGTTGCAGCGTCGCCAGCTCCTGCGGCTCGATCTCCCCCCGCCGCGCCAACGGGTGGGCTTCCTCCAGCCGCTTCCTGTTCACCCAGAAGCCCGCCTCGTTCACCTCCTCCAGCAGCGCCTTGAGCACCCGCGGATGATCCCGCACCAGCTCCGGCACCGCGTAGTACAGGGTGGGAAGCTCCACGCTGCTCTCCTCCCCCAGGATGCTGGGCAGATCGGCGATGGAGCGTCCCGGATACTGGCGCCGCGCCGGCGTTGGCGCATAGGGCATCCACACCACCCAGGCATCCACCTCCCCGCGGCGGAACAGCTCCAGCGCCTCGCCTTGCGGGCGCAGCACCGGCACGATCTCGTCGTAGCCGATGCCCACGATCTGCAAGGCCCGGATCAACACGTAATGGGCGCTCGATCCCTCATCGAAGGCGATCCGCCGGCCGCGCAGATCCCGCAGGTTCTGGATCGGCGACGCCTCCGCCACCAGGATCGTCTGCCCCTGGATGTCCGGATACTTCTCCCGGGCCACCCGCACGAACAGCTGGCCCGCCGCCTGGGCGAACACGCTGGGGGTGCCCCCGCCGCCGCAGAAGTCGATCCGCCCGTCGCTGAGGGCAGCCAGCAGGGTGGAGGCCGATGGGTAGGCCGTCCAGCTGATCTGCAGCCCCAGGCTGCCCAGGCGGGTCTCCAGGTACCCCTGCTCCCGCAGGGTTTCGAGGATCGTCATGCCCGCCGGGTAGCCGATGCGCAAGCGCCGCAGCGCCCGCACCTCCCGGGCCAGGGACGGGCTTCCCGGCCGCTCGGCCCGGCCGCTGCGCCACCGGTCGAGCAGCGTCAACGCCCCCAGTCCGCCCCCGAGCAGCAGGGCGATCTGCAGCAGCTGGGCCGGGGTTCCGGGGGGGAAGGCCGTGCGCTGCAGGCGGGAAGCCGCCGGCGCCGGCGCCGGTGTGACGGCCAGCAGCCCGCTGGCCAGCGCCGCCGCGATCCACCGCGCTGGCGAGCCCCCGGGCCGGGGCCGCCATGGACAAGGCCTCGGCATGATCCAGGCGTACCCAGCGGCAGGAACGCGAATCTACCCCGGCTGCTCCGGCGGGTCAGCGT
>JBIPMZ010000133.1:0-6373 GCA_044376165.1 Cyanobium sp. | reverse complement strand
GGGCCCCCCGTCCCAGCGGGGGGAGCGGGGCTTGGCCAGCAGACCCCAGCTGGGCTGGGACCTGGCATGGCGCCACTCGTATTCCTGCCAGCCCCGCCCGTACTCCCCTTGCAGCAGCAGCAGCATGGCGAGGTTGGTATGGGCCTCGGCGAAGTCGGTGCGCAGGGTGATCGCCTGGGTGTAGCTCTCGGCCGCGGCGGCCAGGTCGCCGCGCTCCTGGAGGGCGATGCCGAGGTTGTTGTGCGCGGCCGCGAAGGTCGGCTGGAGCGCCAGAGCGGTGCGATAGCTGACGATCGCAGCGTCGAGGTGCCCCGCCTGCCGCTGGGCGAGGCCCAGGGCGTTGTGGGCTTCCGCCTGCTCTGGATGCAGGGCCAGGGAGCGCTGAACCCATGCCTCCAGCTCCTGCCAGCGCCCCCTCCGCCCGCAGATCACGGCCAGCTTGGTGAGCAGGCGGGGATCGGCAGGGCTCCGATCGATCCCCTCCCGGCAGAGGCGCTCCGCCGGATCCAGTTCCCCCGCCTCGATCAGGCGAGCCACCTCCCAGAGCACGGAATCGGCGGCTGGGGGGGGAGCGCCGGGCGTGCTGTACGTGCCGGGCGCGCTGGGGGTAGCGGCGAGGGCCAGCATCGCCTGCAGGTCCCGCAGGGCGCTCAGTTCCTCGCTGACGCGGCGGATCACCTCTTGCCAGTCGCCGCGCTGCCGCTGGCGGAAGAGCCGCATCGACGGGTACCAGAAGGTGCTGTCCCCCTCCAGGCCCCAGCGCCAGTCGGGTCGGTCCTTGAGCAGCAACCAGGTGGGGTGCCCCAGGCCGGCGGAGAGGTGGGCCAGGGCGCTGTCGGAGGTGATCACCAGATCGCAGCAGGCCACGATGGCGGCGGTGTCCAGGAAGTCCCAGGTCTGATCCACCTGCTTCTGAGCGGGAACGAAGCGATGGCGGAAGGAGCAGGCCTCCAGCTGCTCAGAGCCAGGCCCCTTCTGGAGGGAGACCAGGGCGATGCCCCCCTCCGCGGCGAGGGGGGCGAAGGCCTCTAGGGGCAGGGAGCGACCGCGGCTGCCGCCCGTTTCCTGCTTCGGATTGCCCTGCCAGTGGAGTCCGATCAGAGGTTGGCCCTCCGAGGCGAGGAGGGAGCGCCAGGGGGGGATGGCCTCGGGGGGGATGCGGAGGTAAGGATCAACGACCAGGGGGTTGTGGGGGGTGACGCCGAGGAGTCCGGGGAGGCTGAGCAGCGGCAGCCAGGGGCCGTCCCGGTAGGCGTTCCCCGCCTCGGGGCTGAGGGGATCGGGATCGAGGGCGGCGGCGCGGATCAACCCGTGCAGCTTGGTGGGGGCGCACAGACGCACCTGCACCCCGAGGGCGCGGAGCGGTTGCAGATAGCGGAGGAACTGAAGGGTGTCGCCGAGGCCCTGTTCGCTCACCAGCAGCAGGGTTTCCCCCGGGGCCAGGGCCCCCCCGTCCCACATCGCAGTGGCGGGCTGGGCGTGGGGGAGGAAGGGGATTTCGCAGCGACGGCGCCATTCATATTCTTGCCAACCCTGTGGGTAGTGGCCGCAGAGCAGCAGGGCATGGGCGAAGTTGTTGTGGGCGTCGGCATGGTTGGGGCAAAGGGCAATGGCCTGGCGGTAGTGGGCGAGACCAAGATTGACATCGCCGACCTCCATTAAAATATTGCCGAGATTCGAATGGGGGTCGGCATAATCTGGCTTGAGTTTAATTGCTTCTTGGAGGGCTTCAGAGGCCTGCTGAAAATCTTCTTTTTTATGTAAAATAACCCCAAGAGTGTTGTAGGCTTCGGCAAAGTCTGGGCGTTTGCTCAGGGCCTGGTTGAGATAGTGAATGGCCTCGTCATCGCGTTCCAGCTGTTGCAGGGTTGTGCCCAGGTTGCAGAGCAGGCCAGGTTCGTCGGGGCTGAGGGAGAGCGCCTGTTGAAAGCGCTCCAGAGCCCCCTCCCCGTCGCCGATCCCCAGGAGTGCCTGGCCCAGGCGGTTGAGGGTGGCCGGGTCATCGGGACGGAGGGAGAGGGCGTGTTCGAGCTGGGCTTTCGCCGCCTCCGGATCCCCGCTCTGCAGCAGGGCCTGCGCGAGGTTGTTGCGGAGTTCGGGAGAGTGGGGCAAGAGGGGGAGCACCTGCTGGTAACACTCGATGGCCTCCGTCAGCTGGCCGAGGGTTTGCAGGGCATTGCCGAGGTTGAGGGCGGCGGCGGGATAGGGGGAACGGAGGGTCAGGGCCCGGCGGAGACAGGCCACCGCCCCGGCCGGATCCCCCAGGTTTTGCAGGGCGATGCCCAGGTGATTGTGGGCTTCGGCATCCTGGGGATCCTGGCTCAGGCAGAAGCGGGCCCATTCCTCGAGTTCCTGCCACCGGCCAGCGCGGCCGAGGCGTTCCGCCAGCGTGTTGCCCGAGGGGTCAGGCTCCATCGGCGCCTCCATCCGCTCTCGACAGATCCTCTCCCCTGCCTCGTTCCGCACGACCGGCAGGGCCTGCGCACCTGGCCTCGGCCTCCTTCGGGCTGCTGGGGGGCCGCGCGTTGATCCCACAGGCCTGGAGCGGCCCCCGTGGCGGGCGCTGGGCGCAGAGGCGGCCTGGCCCGCTGTCATTCTTTATGGCGTTGGGAGGCAAAGGTGGCAATAGGAAGAAAAGGTTTGGGATTGATTATACCGGCATTTAGCCCAGCTCCCCCGGCAATATGGGGAGTGGCTGAGCGCACAGTCTCACCCTGCCCGGGGCCGGTGACACCCCCCGTGCGCGGTGTCGATCGAGCGGATCGGGGGCCACCTGCTCGGCAGCGTGGGCGGCCGGCCTGCTCCCCGCCCCCAGAACTTTGCCTTCTGCCAAGGGCGCGCATGATTCGGACCGACTGAGAGTTGGGCAGGTTCGCTGAGCTGTGTGCGAGTCATCCCTCAAGTAAATAGCTCAATCATTCCAGCCTGTCTTGCTTATGATGATTTAATACGCATGCAAAGCGTTCGCCTGATTGTCAAGTTGCCTCTCCCCCCGTCCTTCTTCGCCCGCCCTGCCGAGCAGGTGGCCCCCGATCTGCTCGGCAGCCTTCTGGTGAAGCGCCAACCCTCAGGCGAGCTGCTGTGGGGCGCGATCGTGGAAACGGAGGCCTATTGCCAGTCCGAGCCCGCCTGCCACGGGTATCGCCGCCGCAGCCCCAGCAATGAAACGCTGTTCGGGGAGCCCGGGCGTTTCTATGTGGTGGTGACCTACGGCCTCCACCACTGCGTGAATGTGGTCACCGATCGGGCCGATTGGGCTAGCGGGGTGCTGCTGCGGGCTGTGGCGGTACCGGGGGCACCGGAACGCGTCGCCGCCGGTCCGGGTCTGCTGGCGCGGCACTTCGGGATCGATCGCCGCCACAACGGCCTGCCCGCAACCCCGGACGGGGGGCTCTGGCTGGCGCCGCCACCGCCCGCCCTGGCCGCCGCCCTGGCGGAAGGACGGGCGGCCGGGGAGGAATTGTGGAGCTGCGGCGGTCGCATCGGGGTGTCCCGGGGGCAGGAGCTGCCCTGGCGCTGGTACCTGCGCCGCAGCCGCAGCGTCAGCCGGCGGGTCAAGGGCGACCGGCCGCCCCGGCAGGACTGGCTGGCCCCCCTGCTGCCCCCTACGGTTGGGGGATGACGGCGCGGCGGGAGCGTTGAGCGGCTGGTCCCATCGCCATGTGCTGGATCTGGCGTCCTTCTCGGTCGCCGACTTCGCCACCGTGCTGGAGCTGGCCCAGCGCTTCCGGGCCCTGCCCGTGGCCGGTGCCCGCAAGCTGCCGGCCCTGCAGGGGCGGTTGATGACCAGCCTGTTCTTCGAGCCGAGCACCCGCACCCGCAGCAGCTTCGAGCTGGCCGCCCGGCGCCTTTCCGCCGACGTGCAGAGCTTCTCCCCCTCCTCCAGCTCCCTCAGCAAGGGGGAGAGCCTGCTGGATACGGCCCTCACCTACGTGGCGATGGGAGCTAACTTGCTGGTGGTGCGCCACCGCTGCGCGGGTGTGCCCCGCAGCCTCGCCCGCGACCTGGAGCGCAGCGGCCAGCGGGTGGCGGTGCTCAACGCCGGCGACGGGCTGCACAGCCATCCGAGTCAGGGTCTGCTCGATCTGTTCACCCTGGCCCGCCATTTCGAGCCGGCCAAGCCCTCTCCTTCCAGCCTGGCGGGCCGCCGCATCGTCATCGTCGGCGACGTGCTCCACTCGCGGGTGGCCCGCTCCAACCTTTGGGCCCTCACCGCCTGCGGTGCGGAGGTGGTGCTCTGCGGTCCGGCCACCCTGGTGCCGGACGACTTCGCCCGCTTCGTCGATGCCCCTCCCCCGGGCCAGGCGGTGGATCCGGTGGCCCAGCGCGGTCCGGTGCGCCTGTGCCGCAGCCTGGAGGAAGCCCTGCCCGGGGCCGATGCGGTCATGACCCTGCGACTGCAAAAGGAGCGCATGCAGCAGCACCTGCTCACCAGCCTGGACGCCTACCACCGCCGCTTTGGCCTCAGCCAGGCCCGCTTGGCGCTCTGCGGCCGGCCGGTGCCGATCCTGCATCCTGGACCGGTGAACCGGGGGGTGGAGCTGGCGGGAGAGCTGCTGGATGATCCCGATCGCAGCCTGGTGGAGGAGCAGGTGCGCAACGGCATTCCGGTGCGGATGGCCCTGCTCTACCTGCTGGCGGCCGTGGATGCCGCCGAGCCGGATCTCCGCGCCGCCGGACTCAAAGCAGCTTGAAACCGTCCAGAAGCAGGCCGTAGAGGAACCCGATCCGTCCCATGTCCACAAGCTGAAGTCCCAGCCGCTCGGGCCGGCGCCGCAAGCGGCCCCGCAGCCGCGCCGCCGCTTCGATCGCCAGAACGCAGGCAAATGCAGACACCTGATCGACGCTGGAGAGGGCCCCGGTGACCGCGGCCAGGCCGCTGCCGATGGCGAAGCTCAGCAGCAGCACGATCAGGAGCAGGGAGGCGCGCCGCCAGGGGTTGGTGGCCCAGGAGGCAAGGCCGTCGCCGGCTTGGGCCACCCGCTGCTGAAAGCGGGTTTGCTGAAAACGGGTTTGCGGAGAGGGGAGGGAGGTGGGGCCTCGCGTGGTCACGGGCAGCGGGCAGCAAGGGGGAGAGCGGGGGCCGACGCCGTCGACGGCCCGTGGTGGTGATCCCCATCACCCAGCCCAAGCCCTACTTCCTTCTTATACACCATCTCTGGCGTCTTCGATACCTGTTGACCCTACCGATAGGGGATACGACGAAACGTTCCGGGTCTTGGAAGGTCCTGGCACGGGGATGGATGCACCCCAGCCAATCAGTGGGCACGGGATCGGACAAGGAGCTCCGGCCACTGAGAAGACTGTCCTTGACGGGCGGGCTTGGGGCTCGGAGGCCGCCGGCCAACCCGCTGCGGCGGCGGTACGGCCTGGATTTGTCCTAGGGATCGCTGTCCTTCTTGCGTGCCCCCTTGCCTTCCAGCAATTCCAGCAGGGCTTCCATCTGGGCCATCACGCCCCGCACCTCGCCCGCTTCGGGAAGCAAGCCGTCCTCCATGACCCCCTGGTGCATCTCCCGCAATTCCTGGCGGATGTAGCGCAGGTGACTGACCACCTGCTCGCGCTTGGATTGGGACATCTCTGGGAACCGCCTCTGGCCCCTCTTTTACTTCATCGCCGTCCGCAGCCCCTCGGGCCGCCCGGGGGAGGCCCCCCGCGGAGGCGGCGGTTCAGTGGAGAATAGGGGACTCGAACCCCTGACCTCTGCGGTGCGATCGCAGCGCTCTACCAGCTGAGCTAATTCCCCATCGCACGCCATTATCGCTCTCATCCCCCTGCCTCCATCGCCACAGTGTCCGATTTTCCGGCCGAATCCTCCGAAGCGATCTCCCTGGAGCGCCTTGCCGGCCTGGACGAGGAGGGTGTCGCCGCCCTCGCCCGTCGCCTGGAGGAGGACGACTACCCCACCCCGTTCGCCGGTCTTCAGGACTGGCACCTGTTGCGCGCCCTGGCGATCCACCGCCCCGAGCTGGCCCGCCCCTACCTGCACCTGGTGGATCAGGAGCCCTTCGACGAAGACTGATCGGACCGCCGAAGCGGACGGGCCGCCTCAGGCGGCGAGGGAATCGGGGCCCGCCTCCTCCCGCTGCAGCAGGTCGAGGAAGGTGCGCAGCTGCAGGCGGGGGATGTAGGGCCAGCCGCCGCTGCGCTCCATCTCCGCCAGCAGCGCGAAGAGTTGGTTGCGGTCCTCCGGCAGGCTGGCGCGGAAGGGGCCATCCTGAATCTGGCGGTGCAGCTGCTCCAAGCGCCGCAGCAGCACCAGCAAGGCCTCCGGCTGCTCCTGCAGCTCCACAGCCAGGCCGGCCAGGCTCGCCAACGCCGCCTCCGCCCGCTCTTCGGCAGGGAGAGCAGGGCGGGGGCCCGAGGTGGCGTC
>JBIPMZ010000131.1:0-6380 GCA_044376165.1 Cyanobium sp. | reverse complement strand
AATTTGGGGATATGGTGCTGCCCCCCGGTGGCTCAGCCTCCGCATCCAATTGGACAGGGCCGAAGCAGTTCGCCTATGTTCGCTATGATCCCCTCACCACTCAAGAGCATCTGAATGCCCTTGGCTTGTCGGAAATCAGCGAGGCTTCCATGCAGCAGATGGACAACATCTCGATGATCAATGATCTCTACCGCGTCGGCCAAGCCTATGCCGAACGATCCTTTGATCTCCAGCAGTTCAGCGGCTTCGTGCCAAGCCCCTCCCCCTGATTCAAACCCGATGCTCGAATTCGGTGAGGGCGAAGGCGAGCGGCTCACGCTCACCTACCCGAAGCCGCTGCCGATGCGGCTCGATCGCTGGCTGGTGAGTCAGCGGCCAGAGCAGAGCCGCGCCCGCATCCAGAAGTTCATCGACGCCGGCTGCGTGCGGGTCAACGGCGTGACGGGGCGCGCCAAGACGCCCCTGCGCCAGGGCGATCGGGTGGAGCTGTGGATGCCGCCGCCCGAACCGCTCCCCTATCTGGTACCGCAGGAGATCCCCCTCGACGTGCTGTTCGAGGACGCCCACCTGATCGTGCTCAACAAACCCGCCGGCCTTACCGTCCACCCGGCGCCGGGCAACAAGGACGGCACCTTGGTGAACGGCCTGCTGCACCACTGCCCCGACCTGCCCGGCATCGGCGGCGAGCTGCGGCCCGGCATCGTGCACCGCCTCGACAAGGACACCAGCGGCTGCCTGGTGGTGGCCAAGAGCCAGGAGGCCCTGGTGAAGCTGCAGATCCAGATCCAGAAGCGCATCGCCAGCCGCGAATACCTCGCCCTCGTGCACGGCCAGCCCGCCGGGGATTCCGGCACGATCGTGGGTGCCATCGGCCGCCATCCGGTGGATCGCAAGAAGTACGCCGTCGTCAGCGACGAGAGCGGCCGCCATGCCTGCACCCACTGGCAGGTGCTCGAACGCCTCGGCGATTACGCCCTGCTGCGCTTCAAGCTCGACACCGGCCGCACCCACCAGATCCGCGTGCACGGCGCCCATTGCGGCCATCCGATCGTGGGCGATCCGCTCTACAGCCGCTGCCGCCGCCTGCCGATGGCGCTGCCCGGCCAGATGCTGCACGCGGTGCGGCTCGGGCTCAACCATCCGATCAGCGGCGAACGGCTGGAGTTCGAGGCGCCGCCGCCGCCGGCCTTTGAAAAACTGCTGGCGCTGCTGCGGCGCCGGGCTGCACAAACGCTCAGCCGGCCGCAGCCGGCAGTCGCGGGCACGCCTCCACCAGCGTCCGCGTGATCGCCGCCCGGGGGTGGGAGAGCAGCGCCGCACCCGGCCCCTGCTCCACGATCCGGCCCCCGTCCAGCACGATCACCCGGTGGCAGAAGCCGCTCGCCACCGAGAGGTCGTGGGTGATGAACAGCATCCCCAGCCCCAGCCGCTCCTGCAGCTCCCGCAGCAGCGCCAGCACCTCCGCCTGGATCTCCGCATCGAGCATGCTCACGCTCTCATCGCAGAGCAGCACCCTCGGTTCGAGGATCAGGGCGCGGGCGATCGCCACCCGCTGCTGCTGGCCGCCCGAAAGCTGACGCGGCAGGCGGTGCTCGAACGCTTCCGGCGGCTCCAGCCCCACCGCCGCCAGCCCCCGCCGCGCCCGCTCCCGCGCCTCCGCCCTTCCCGCCAGCCCATGGAGCAGCAGCGGATCCGCCACCGCTTCCCCCACCGCCATCAGCGGGTTGAGGCAGGCCAGCGGGTCTTGAAACACCATCTGGATCCGGCGGCGGGCCCGCCGCAGCTCCCGGCCCCGCAGCTGGCGCAGGTCGCGGCCCTCCAGCCGCACGGCACCGCCCCGCACCGGCGCCAGGCCCATCAGCGCCCGGCACAGGCTGCTCTTGCCGCAACCCGAAGCGCCCACCACCCCCACCGTCTCGCCCGCATGCAGCTGCAGGCTCACCCCATCCACCGCCTTCAGCCAGCGCGGTCGCCACGGCAGCGACGGCAGCGGATGCCAGCTGCGCAGATCATCGATCTCCAGCAGCAGCGGCCCGGCCGGCGCCGTGGCCCCCGGCCTTCCCTCCCGCTGCCGCGCTGCTCCCACCAGCCGGCGGGCCAGGGGGGAGGCGGGGCGGGTGAGCAGCTCCTGGCTGGGGGCCTCCTCCACCAGCCGCCCGGCCTCCAGCACCGCGATGCGGTCGCACCAGCGGCCCGCCAGCGCCAGGTCGTGGCTGATCAGCAGCAGCGCGCTGCCCGCCTCGCTGCACAGCTGCGCCAGCTCCGCCATCACCTGCCCCGCCACCGCCACATCCAGGCTGGTGGTGGGTTCGTCGGCGATCACCAGGGGTGGCTCCATCGCCAGCGCCAGGGCGATCGCCAGCCGCTGCCGCATCCCGCCGCTGAATTCATGGGGATGGCTGCCGTAGCGGTGGGGGTCGATCCCCACCCGCGCCAGCAGCTGGCGGGCGCGCGCCACCGCCCGCTGGCGGGTCCAGGCGTCGTGGTGAGCGGCGAGGGTGTCGCGCAGGTGCTCGCCGATGGTGAGCAGCGGGTTGAGCCGCGTCATCGGGTCTTGAAACACCAGGCCGACGGCCTCGCCGCGCAGGTGGCGAAGGGCCGCGCGCGAGAGGCCGCGCGGGTCGTGACCCGTGAGCTCCAGCTCGCCGGCGCAGCGGGAGCCCGGGGGCAGGAGCTGCAGCACAGCCCGGGCCACGGTGCTCTTGCCGCAGCCCGATGGACCCACCAGGGCCAGCCGGTCGCCGCGGTGCAGGGTGAGGCTCAGGCCATCGAGGGTGGGGGCCGCCGCGCCGGGGTAGCGCACCAGGAGGTTGTGAAGGCGCAGCAGGGGCGCTTCTCGTGGGGGCGGGGCACCCGGAGCGGCGGCGGGCGCAGGGGCCATCGGAGCAGCCGGCGGGTGGCGCTCGGATCTTGACACCTCCGGGCGAAAGATCGCCAGATCGCCCCGTTCCCTGCCTAGATTGGAGGTTCTTCGCGGGTCCGGATGCTGCGCGCGGTTCCTGGTCCTGCCCCCCTGGCGGCCGAAGGTCCCCCCGGCTCTACGGCAGATACCGCCAGCCTTTTCCAGCCCCGCCGCCGGGAGATTCACGCCCCGGCCGATTACGGCGTGCCGCTGCCGGAGTGGCTGCAGCGCTGCATCGAGCATGTGCCGCCCGGCCGTGGCGACAGCTGCCCCACCGACACCGAGGGCCTCCTCGCCGCCGCTTTCGATTTCGCCTTCCGCCTGCATGAGGGCCAGTTCCGCGCCAGCGGCGAGCCCTACATCGTCCACCCGGTGGCGGTGGCCAACCTGCTGCGGGACATCGGCGCCAGCGCGCCGGTGATCGCCGCCGGCTTCCTCCACGACGTGGTGGAGGACACGGAGGTGACGCCCGAGGAGATCGAGGCCCGTTTCGGCGCCGAGGTGCGGGCGCTGGTGGAGGGGGTCACCAAGCTGGGGGGCATCCATTTCACCAATCGCACCGAAGCGCAGGCGGAAAACCTGCGGCGGATGTTCCTGGCGATGGCCAGCGACATCCGGGTGGTGCTGGTGAAGCTGGCGGATCGGCTGCACAACATGCGCACCCTCGCGCCGCTCAAGCCGGAGAAGCAGCAGCGCATCGCCCGCGAAACCCGCGAGATCTACGCCCCCCTCGCCAACCGCCTCGGCATCGGCCGCTTCAAATGGGAGCTGGAAGACCTGGCCTTCAAAATCCTCGAACCGGAGGCCTTCCGCGAGATCCAGCAGCAGGTGGCGAGCAAGCGCAGCGACCGCGAAAACCGCCTGGGGGTAACGGTGCAGCTGCTGCGCGACCGCTTGGCGGCGGTGGGATTGCAAACCTGTGAGGTGAGCGGTCGGCCGAAGCACCTCTGGGGCATCTGGAGCAAGATGCAACGCCAGCAGAAGGCCTTCACCGAGATCTACGACGTAGCGGCGGTGCGCATCCTCTGCCCCTCCCTCGAGAGCTGCTACCGCGCCCTGGCGGTGGTGCACGACACCTTCAAGCCCATCCCCGGCCGCTTCAAGGATTACATCGGCCTGCCCAAACCCAACGGCTATCGATCGCTGCATACGGCGGTGATCGGCCGGCATCGCCCGATCGAGGTCCAGATCCGCACCCACGAGATGCACCAGGTGGCGGAATACGGCATCGCCGCCCATTGGAAGTACAAGGAGGGCGGATCCCCCGCCGCCTCCGGCGCCGCCGCCGAACGCTTCAACTGGCTCCGGCAGCTGGTGGATTGGCAGAAGGATGGCGTCGGTGCCGACAGCAGCGATTTCCTGGCCTCGATCAAGGAAGACCTCTTCGATGAGGAGGTGTTTGTCTTCACCCCCAACGGGGATGTGGTGGGGCTGCGAAAGGGTTCCACTGCCGTGGATTTTGCTTATCGCATCCATTCGGAGGTGGGCAATCACTGCCAGGGTGTGCGGATCAACGACCGCCTCTGCCCGCTGGCCACCCCGCTGCAAAATGGCGACTTCGTGCAGGTGATCACCGGCAAGAACGCGCACCCCAGCCTCGATTGGCTCAACTTCGTCGCCACCCCCACGGCGCGCAACCGCATCCGCGCCTGGTATAAGCGCAGCCACCGGGAGGAGAACATCCAGCGCGGCACCGAGATGCTGGAGCGCGAACTGGGCCGCGATGGCTTCGATCTGCTGCTCAACGGCGAAGCGTTGGCGCGGGTGGCCCGCCGCTGCAACCTGGTGGGTACCGAAGACCTTCTGGCCACCCTGGGCTTCGGCGGGGTAACGCTCCAGCAGGTGGTGAACCGTCTGCGGGAGGAGATCCGCCTGGCCACCGCCGCGGCGACGGCGCCCCCCACCAACGAGGAGCTGGCCGCCAGCCTCAAGGCCCGCCAAGACAATCCCGCAGCGGCTTCGGCGGCGGGCGGCGGCAGCCCGATCCTGGGGGTGGAGGGGTTGGAATACCGCATCGGCGGCTGCTGCAGCCCGCTGCCCGGCGAAACGATCGTGGGCACGGTGGCGCTGGGCAATCACGGCATCACCATCCACCGCCAAGACTGCACCAATGTGCGACAGGTGCCGGTGGAGCGTCGCCTGCCGGTGCGCTGGAGCCCCTCCAGCGAAGGGGGGAGCCGCCGCTATCCGGTGCGCCTGCGCATCGAGGTGCTCGATCGGGTGGGGGTGCTCAAGGACATCCTCACCCGCCTGTCCGATCACCGCATCAACGTGAGCGACGCCCGCGTGCGCACCACCCCCGGCAAACCCGCCCGCATCGACCTGCGGGTGGAGCTGGGCAGCGCCGGCCAGCTGGTCACCACCATCGACCAAATCCGCTCGATGGCCGATGTGCTCGACATCTGCCGCACGGGGATCGGTTGAACGGCAAGCCAATCTGAGCTCGTCAACAAGGAGTGCCAGGGCACTTCTGCGGAGCCGCACCTGCGGGCGGACAAATCACTAAGTTTCTTAAAGTGAGTTGACGCTCCCGCTGCACGAGCTAGCTTTTGGAGGCGCAAGCAAGATAACCCTACCTCTTTGTTGCCGGGATGCTTTTGCCTTCAGGATTATAACCGTTTTCTGATCTATACCCAGAAAGCAAACCAATCAAAACATGCCAAGCACAAACACGGCCAACAATCTCATCGCCCTCGGATTGCCTTTGCTGGGGTCGATCTTGGGCGGGCCGCCCGCCCTGGCAATCGGCGCCATCACCCTCGTAACGAATGCCCTTGGCTTGCCCAGCAATTCCTCCGCCAAGGACATCAGCAATGCTGTGCGCCAGAATCCGGAAGATGTCCGCAAACTTCAAGAAGTTGAAGCCAATTACCAAGCTTACCTGCTCAGTGTCAAGCTGCAGATTGACCAAGCCGCGTTCGCCGATAGCGCCAACGCACGAGCCCGCGAGCTAGAGATCACGAGGGCGACGGGTCAGCGGGAATGGTTCCCCCCTGCCCTGGGCACGGTTGTTGTACTCGGTTTTACGGTGGTTCTTTGCGCCATGGTATTCCTGCCTCCACCTCCAGAAGGTAGCAACAAGCGTGACGAGAATACGAACAGCCTTATCAATATTTTGGTAGGTGCTCTCACCGCTGGATATAGCACCGTGCTTGGCTATTACTTCGGGTCCTCCGCTGGCAGCCGAAAGAAGGACTACACCATTGCCAATTTCACTCCAGTGACCGACGATACGGCCCTGCTCCCGGCCCCGGCCTCAACTCCAGCCCCGGCTCCAGCCAGGGCTCCACTTCCCACCCCTGCTCCAGAAGCCAATCTCGTCTCGTCCGCGCCATCCACTCTGCGAAAGTCCTGGAAAGATCCCTAGTCAGAAGCGGAATCGTCTACAGCCGTTCTGAAATCTGAAAACACAGGTTTACTCCCCTCAGCCAGAACCCATGACCTCCTCTTTCGATCTCGACCTGGCCATCGATCAAGC
>JBIPMZ010000132.1:0-6380 GCA_044376165.1 Cyanobium sp. | reverse complement strand
TCAAGCGCTCGGCCACCAGGGGAACGCGGTTGAGCAGCTGGCGATAGCTGGCCTCCACCACCTCCCGCAGCTGCTCTTCGCTGGGGTTGCGCAGCAGGCGCACCGGCCGGCCGAGGCTGGCACGCCGGGCGAAGCCCTGGGGACGGCCGGGGCGCAGGGCCCGCTGCATCGGGGCGCCGGGGGCTTGGGGCAGGCCGAAGCCGTAGCCGCTGGCCACCGCCGCGCGCCAGCCTCCGGTCGCCGCCGCGGGGGCGGAGAAGGGCGCGGCGGTGGGGCGGGGCGGGCCTGCGGCGGGGAAGCCGGCCAGGGGGGTGCGCTGGGGCACCCAGGTGCGGGTGGGGTTGGGCGGCACCCGCAGGCTGGCCGCGGCGGAGCTCACGGACTCGGGGGCGGCGGGTTTGGCACCGCCGGCGATCTTGGCGCTCCAGCTGCCCCGCACCACCGGCCCGCGACCGGGCAGGTTGCGGGGGGTGAGGCTGCCGGGGGTGCGCAACGCCTCGGGGGGCTTGACGTCCGGCCGGACCCGCGGGGTGAGGTCGGGGTAGGCGCTGGGATCGAAGGGACGGCGCAGGGCCGGCACCTTGCGGGCGTTGCGATCGGCGGGGGTGACGAAGCGCTCGTAGGGGACGGTGTCTTCGCCGAAGCTGTCGTTGTATTCGCGGCTGGCGATCATCCGGTCGACGACGCCATAGAAGCCCTTGCGGGCGGCGGTGTCGAAGTAGGCGTCGATCTCCCAGCGACCAAAAGTGGGGCGGCCGAGGAGGCGGCGGTGCATCACCTCGATCGCCTTGCAGATGTAAAGCCCGCTCCAGTAGCGGCGGCGGAAGGCATCGGAGCGGGCGACCTGGCGCACGAATTCCCGCAGGCTGATGTCGCCGTTCTCCAGCTTGATCTCCTCCACGGTGTTGCGCTCACCGGCGTAGCCGGTGTTGCCGAGGACCTGCACGTAGACGGCGCGAATCACCCCCTGGGTGGCGGATTCGGAACCGCGCACGCTGGGCTGGCCGCCACGGCGAGGCACGGAATTGCCGCCGGTGGCGATCTGCTGCAGGCGCACCACCCGCGGGCCGACGCGACGGGGGGAGGCCTTGCGGAACTGGGCGCTGTCCATCTGACCAGGCAGGCGCAAGGCGTTGCTCACCAGGATGCGGCGGGCGTCGTAGCGGAAGGGCGCCGGGCGGGTGCCCACCGAGGCGGTGCCGGAGGGGAAGATCGCCCCGTAGTTGAGGGCGAGGGGATCGTTGCCGCCGCCGTAGGGATGCTGGTCGGGGAAGGGCTGGCGGTAGGAGGCGTAGAGGGTGATGTATTGGGGGGCCCCTTCAAACGGGGCGCTGAAGCGGAACAGCTTGCGGTTGGATCCCCAGCCGGCGCTCTCCTGTGCCTCCTCGCCGAGGTCGCGCAGGTAGGGCACCGTTTCCTCGCCGAAGACGCGGGCGTACTCCATGCCATTGACGATGGCATCCACCAGGCCCGGCAGACCTTGCTCGCTGACGATCGCGAAATAGCGGCGGAATTCCTCGATCGAGCTGATGCCCCGGCCCAGGAAGTGGCGGAAGGCCAGCTCCACCGCCCGGCTGTTCGAGAAGCGGCTGTAGAACTGCCGGCGGTATTCCTTGCTGCGGCCCAGGGCGCGGATGAACTCGCGGGCGGAGATCTGGCCCTGGCGGAACTGGGTGGCCTCCACCGGGCAGACCACCTGGGAATAGCCCTTGACGAGGTCGCGCTCGAACACCTGGCGGTAGGCGGCGCGCACCACTTCGGCCTTCTCGCGGCCGGAGAGGCCGGGCTTCATCACGAAGCGTTGGCGGCCTTCGGCGGCGAGGGCGTAGATGGCCGGCAGCTGCAGGCCCTGATTCACGGGGCTGCCCAGCCGCGCGCGGCTGGAGGGGGTGGGCACCTCCAGCTCCTTGAGCAGCACGTTGAAGCTGTCGATCACCAGCTGGCGGGCCTCGGGCTGATCGATCAGCAGCTCCGCGGAGGCGGCGCGCATCTCCTGCAGGGCCACGTTGGTGGCGGCGAGGGAGCAGGCCTTCTCGAGCACATCGCGGAGGCCGCGGGTGTTGACCGCCAGGATGCTGGGGTCGCCGGCCACCAGGGCATAGCCCACGTAGCGCAGGAACCAGGCGAGGTCGCGCAGCGACTTCCTCATCCGGTCGGTGCCGTAGAGAGACACCGCGATCGGGCTGAAGCCGCTCGGCAGGATCACCCGCACGTCGGCGTCACCGCCGGTGCCCTCCAGCAGGCGGGTGAAGAAGTTGCTGCGCTTGGGGGCGCCGGCGCCCGTGAAGGTCTGCACCGACCTCTGGAAGGCGGCCTGGTCGGTGGCGAGGGGGGTGCTGTCCGCGGCGACGGCGGCGACCGGCGCCGCCAAGGGGGCGTCGAGGTAGGAGAGAGGGGTGCCGCCGGAGAAGATGCGATTGGCCGCCCGGGCCACGATCGCCTCGGCGTTGGCGCTGAGCCGGCGGGCCGCCTCGATTCGCGCCTGGCCGCTCTGGAAGAAGGTGATCAGGCTGTCCAGCTCGCCCAGATCCGGGAAGCGATCCTGCTGCTCCGCCTGACGAACGCTGGAGAGCGGCAGGGTGTCGTACAGCTGTGGACTGACCCTGGTGCTGCCGCTGCTGGCGGTCACGGTCATGGATCGGGAGCGAGCCGGGCTTGGGCACGTTACGGCTGCCGCCCCGGCCCACCGGGAGGCCATGAACAAATGTTTGCAGCCCTGAGAGGGGGCGGTGCGGGCGCTTCGCAGGGGCGTGGGATGCTCCCGGAGGGCTTCCCGCCGCCCCGCGTTTCCGCCCATGACCGCCCAGCCCGCCAGCGACGCCGCCACCCCCGCGGTGAGCGCCTTCTACGACCGCTTCCCCTACCCGGGCGACCCCCTCCAGGACGGCCCGCCCCCGGGATACAACTGGCGCTGGTGCGTCGACAGCGCCGTGGCGGCGGTGCGGGGCGTGCTGCCGCCGCGTCCGGCGGCGGGGGAGCGCCCCTGGGAAATCCTGGATGCCGGCTGCGGCACGGGGGTGAGCAGCGACTATCTCTGCCACCTCAACCCCGCTGCCGCGGTGCTGGCGGTGGACATCAGCGCCGGAGCCCTGGCGGTGGCGCGCGAGCGAACGCGGCGCTCCGGCGCCGCCGCCCGGGTGCGGGAGTTGCGGATCGAGCAGCGCAGCCTGCTGGATCTGGCGGGGGAGGGTCCCTTCGACTACATCAACTCGGTAGGGGTTCTCCATCACCTCGACCGGCCGCTCGAGGGGCTGCGGGCCCTGGCGGGGCTGCTGAAGCCCGGCGGGCTGGTGCATCTCTTCCTCTACGCCCGGGGCGGCCGTTGGGAGATCCACCGCAGCCAGCGGGCCCTGGGGCTGATGGGGGTGGGAACGGGCGGAGAGGGGCTGCGGCTGGGGCGGGAGCTGTTCCAGGTGCTGCCGGAGGACAACCGGCTGCGGCGGCATCACGAGCAGCGCTGGGCCCTGGACACCGCCGCGGACGCCAATTTCGCCGACATGTATCTCCACCCCCAGGAGACGAGCTACGACCTGGCGGGGCTGCTGGCCCTGGTGGCGGCGAGCGGCCTGCACTTCGCGGGGTTCTCCAACGCCGAGGTGTGGGATCCGGCGCGGCTGCTCTCCGGGGAGCTGCTGGAGCGGGCCTGCGCTCTGCCGCCGCGGCAGCGGTGGGAGTTGGTGGAGGCCCTCGATCCGGACATCAGCCACTTTGAGTTCTTCCTCAGCCGGGAGCCGGTGCAGGCCGCGGAGTGGCGCGACGACGAGGCGCTGCTGGCGGTCGGCGGCGAGCGCAACCGCTGCCTGTGGGGGTGGCCGTCGGTGGCGCTGCTCGGCCCCGACCTGCTGCCGCTGACGATCGAGCCGGGGGAGCTGGCGCTGATGGAGGCGCTGGAGGCGGCGCCGGCCGGCACGGCGATCGGCGCCCTCCCCCTGGCGATCCCGGCGGCCGAGCGGGCGGAGCGGGCGCGGCGGCTGATCGCTGCCCGGGTGCTCCAGCCCGTGCGTCCCGCGTGATAACCTCCACGCGCCCAGACGATCATGCGTCGCTTGCCGGCCGCCCTCACCCCCGTTCCGGACGACGCACCTGCTGCGGCGCCCGAAAACGGAACCCCGGTGGACCCCCCGGCCGCTCCCCCCAGCCTTCCCCCCGGGGACAACGGCATGGAGGACTACCGGCGACTGCAGCGGAGACTGCTCCTGGCCACGGCCTGGGTTTCCGCCGCAGCGGTGCCCCTCACCGCCTGGTTCTGGGATCCCGCCACGGCCGCCAGCTTGCTGGTGGGTTCCCTGGCCGGGCTCCTCTACCTGCGCCTCCTCGCCCGCTCTGTGTCCCGTCTCGGCGTGGACAGCAAGTCGGTGGGCAAGGTTCAGCTGCTCGTCCCCGTCGTTCTGGTGCTGGCGGCCGCCCGAATTCCTCAGCTGCAGCTGCTCCCGGCCCTGCTGGGGTTCCTGCTCTACAAACCCGCCCTGATCTTGCAAGCCGTCTTTGATGGCTGACCCCGATCCCCCGAGGTCCCTCCCCCGATGCTCCCGATGCCCCTCGCCCTGCCCCTCGCCGAGCTGGAGGTGGGTCAACACCTTTACTGGCAACTCGGCAATCTGCGCATCCACGGCCAGGTGTTCCTGAGCTCGTGGGTGGTGATCGCCGCCCTCCTCACCGTTGTGGTGATCGGCACGCGCCGCCTGCAGCGCGATCCGAGCGGCGTCCAAAACCTGCTCGAGTTCCTCTGGTCCTACATCCGTGATCTGGCCCGCGAGCAGATTGGCGAGAAGGCCTACCGCGATTGGCTGCCGTTCATCGGCACCCTTTTCCTGTTCATCTTTGTCAGCAATTGGGGCGGAGCCCTGATCCCCTGGAAGCTGATCCACCTCCCCAGCGGCGAGCTCGGCGCGCCGACCGCGGACATCAACACCACCATCGCCCTGGCGCTGCTGGTTTCGCTCGCCTACTTCTACGCCGGGTTGAGCCGCAAGGGCTTCCGCTACTTCGAGTATTACGTGGAGCCGACGCCGATCATGCTCCCGTTCAAGATCGTCGAAGATTTCACCAAGCCCCTCTCCCTTTCCTTCCGTCTGTTTGGAAACATTCTGGCGGATGAATTGGTAGTGGCGGTGCTGGCTTTCCTGGTACCCCTGATCGTGCCCCTGCCGGCCATGTTCCTGGGCCTGTTCACCAGTGCGATTCAAGCCCTGATCTTCGCCACCCTCGCTGCCTATTACATCGGCGAAGCGGTGCACGAGGAGCACCACTAGCTCCTTCCGCCCGGGCCGGTACCCCGGTCTGGCAAACTCTCTCCGCGCAGGTCCGGCACGATCCGGGCCCACCTCCCCCGAGGTGTCCCAGGCGCTGGCATCACATTCCGGTTCGTTCAGCGCTTCACCGGCGCATCACTCCCCTCCCCCCCATGGATTCGATCACTTCCGCCGCGTCCGTCGTCGCCGCTGGTCTCGCTGTCGGTCTCGGCGCCATCGGTCCTGGCATCGGCCAGGGCACCGCTGCCGGCGGCGCTGTCGAGGGCATCGCCCGTCAGCCCGAAGCCGAAGGCAAGATCCGCGGCACCCTGCTGCTCTCCCTGGCCTTCATGGAGGCCCTCACCATCTACGGCCTCGTGGTGGCCCTGGTTCTGCTGTTCGCCAACCCGTTCGCGGGCTGAGGGAGGGCCGGGGGAGGCACTCGCCTCCCCCCGGTTGTTCCCCCTTTCGCCCCTTCCCTTTTGCCCACCCCCCCTCCAGCCCCATGACCAGCTGGCTACTGCTCGCCGAAGCAGGCGCGCCCGAGGGAGGTCTGTTTGACCTCGACGCCACCCTGCCGCTGATGGCGCTGCAGGTGGTGCTCCTCACCTTCCTCCTCAACGCCCTGTTCTTCCGCCCTGTCGGCCAGGCGGTGGAGGAGCGTGAGGGCTACATCTCCACCAGTCGTGCCGAGGCCAAGCAAAAGCTGGCGCAGGCGGAGCGGCTGGAAGCCGATTTGCGCGAACAGCTCAAGGACGCCCGTTTGCAGGCCCAGAAGGTGGTGGTGGAAGCGGAGCAGGAGTCTGATCGGCTGTACCGCGAGGCCCTGGCTCTGGCGCAGGCCGAATCGATCGCCAGCCGCGAACAGGCCCGCCGGGAGATCGATTCCCAGCGCACCGCCGCGATGGAGCAGCTTCAGGGCGAGGCCACCAAGCTCGCCGATCAAATCGTCGACCGCCTGCTGGCCACATCATGACCTTCCCCTCCCTGTTGGCCTCCCACGGAGGCGGCTTCGGTCTCAACCTCAACCCATTCGACACCAACATCATCAACCTGGCGATTGTGATCGCCGGTTTGGTGTACTTTTTGCGCGGTTTTCTTGGCGGTATTCTTGAGCGCCGTCGCGCCGCGATCCTGGCCGACCTGAAG
>JBIPMZ010000130.1:0-6431 GCA_044376165.1 Cyanobium sp. | reverse complement strand
CTCTGGCCCCCGCTGGGTGGCGATCAGCTCTTTGAGCGCCTCCACCCGAAGGCGGTTCCAGTTGGTCTGGCGGGAGAGGAGCTCCATCCATTCGCGCACCTGCTCGGGGGTGATGCCCGGCGCCATCCCGGTGGTAACCCGCGGGCCGGCCCCGGTCACGCCATCGAAGCGTCCGCGGGCCCGCAGGCGTCGCAGCTCCTCGCGCAGGGTTGCCACCTCGGCCCGCAGGGCCTCGTTCTCGAGCAGCAAGGCCTCGCGGTTGCGGGTGATGCGCTCCGGCTCCATCGGGGACGGATCTCCAGCTCGTCAGCCCAGGGGCCAGGAGAGGAGCAGCGCCAGCTGGCCGAGGATCCCCCGGCCGGTGAGCCATTCCCCCAAAACCGCCGCGAGAAAGCCCAGCATCGCCACCCGGCCATTGAGGCGCTCCACCCCCTGCAGCGCCGGCACATTCCAGGGGCGGGCGGTGGTGAGCCCCTCGCCGAAGCGCTCGGAGGGTTCGTAGCGGAACGCGGGCTTCTGGGGCATGGGGACGAAGGGAGCGGGAAGGACTAGCGGCGGCAGGCTAGGCCTGTTAGCGGGTGCACGGGCACGCGCCAGGCCTCCTGCCGCTTTGTCCTCGCGCCTCCCCCCAATCCGGAATCAGGGGCGGGCAGCGAGGGCCGGTTCGCGCTCGGGAGGATCGGCGGCGGCGGGGCTCGGCATGCGGATGCCCCCCTTGATCGTTTGCACGGCCAGCATCCGCTGGGTTTCCGCCTCGCTGCGCACGGCGCTGGGTACCGGTCGGTAGCCGGAGGGGGCCAGGGCCTGGCCGCGCAGCACCGACCCCAGGGTTTTGGCGGTGAGCTTCAGCTGTTGCCAGGGATTCATCGCCACCACCCGCTTGTAGAGGTAGCTGTCGAAGGTCAGGCGCTGCACGTCCTTGTCGTCGCACATCTCGACGAAGGCTTCGCGAGCGGCGTCGTTGCTGTAAAAGATATTTTGCAAAATCTCCAGTACCTTGTAGGTAGCGCCATACTTGCGATCCCACTTTTTGAGATAAACTTTTAGATCCTTCTCCGTGGGGATGCGGGTGCCGTTCGCGCAGGCCGCCACAACTTCTTCGGCGCACATCCGGCCGCTCTTCGCGGCAAAGTAAATCCCTTCACCAGAGCTTTTGGTGACATATCCCGCCGCGTCGCCCACCAGCGCCATGCGCCCCACCACGCGCCGGGGCCGCGGGTGCTCAGGAATGGGGTGCGCTTCCACCTTGATCACCTCACCATTCACCAACCGCTTGGCAGCCCGCTCGCGGATGCCCTGCTGCAGTGACTTGATCAGCGATTGATTCTTCTGCATCGTGCCGGTTCCCACGGCGACGTGGTCGTATTTGGGGAAGACCCAGGCGTAGAAATCCGGGGAGACGTCAGTGCCCACATACATCTCCGCGAGATCTTCGTAGTAGGCCATTTCCTCGCGAGGCAGGCGGATCCGCTCCTGGAAAGCGATGGCCACGTTGTAATCTCCAGCATCCATCGCTTTGGCGACACGGCTGTTGGCCCCATCGGCGCCGATGATCAGATCCACCTCCAGGGTTTTCGCTTCGCCGGTGGCTTCGCCGCGGCTGTAATCGGCGTAGTGAAGGGTGTAAGGGCCTTGCCGGTTGCTGCCGGTGTCGATCCTCTGCACCAGGCCGTTCACCAGCTGGGCACCGAGGCTGGCGGCCCGGTTGCGCAGGAAGGAGTCGAGCACCTCGCGGCGACACATGCCGATGTACTCGTTCTGATCCTCGAGGTGGATGTCCACCTCCCGATTGGAGGGGGAAATCATCCGCATGTTGCGGACTTTACGATCGATGATGTGCGCCGGCAGGTCGAATTCGCTGACCATGCACAGAGGGATGGCGCCACCACAGGGTTTGGCGTTGTCGAGCTTGCGCTCGAACAGCCAGGTTTCAATCCCGGCCCTCGCCAGCACTTCTGCAGCACAGGATCCGCTGGGTCCACCCCCGACCACCGCGACTCGCAACATCTTGAAACGCGCTCCTGGCAAGGGTTCTCGGCTGGAAGCTAACACTTCTCTCCCTGCCTCTGTTGCTCTGCAACCCATCCCTGGCAGATTCTCCCGGGCCCCGCGGGCGGCTCCCCGTAGCATCGGAGCCGTTCCTTTCACCTGAGCGCTCCCCGTCCCCGGTGTCCCGAAGGTCCTCCCGCTCCGGCCGAAGCGAACGATCCCACCAAAGCCGGCGCTCCGAGCCGTCGCCGGGGGTCGACCGGCGGCTGGAGGACATCCCGGTGGCCCTGCGCCGCCATCCCGCTGGCGCCAGCCGCACCGGCCCCCTCCCCGGCTTCGGCTGGCTGCTGCTGGGGGCGCTGTGCCTGGGGGTCGTCGCGGCAGCGCTTCTGCTCTCCCCGTTGCGGCTGCGCCTGGCCCCCCCGCCGGTGGCGGGTCTGGCCGCCCGCCCCGACGGCGATGGTCGCCTGCTCGGCCACTTCCCCTACCCCGAGGCGCCGGCCGCCACCCTCACGGCCATCGCCCCCGGCCTGGCCTTGCGCACGGAGGCGGCCCGCGCCTGGGGGGCGATGCAGCGCGCCGCCGCCGCGGACGGGGTCGAGCTGCGCCTTCTGAGCGCTTTCCGCAGCCTGGAACTGCAACGCCACCTCTTTTTCGAGGTGAAGGCGGATCGCAACCAGGATGCCCGCACGCGCGCCAAAGTCAGTGCACCACCGGGTTTCTCCGAACACAGCACCGGCTACGCCGTGGATCTGGGCGACGGACGGCTGCCGGGCACCAACCTTTCGGAGAGCTTCGAGCAAACCCCGGCCTTCCGCTGGTTGATGACCAACGCCAACCGCTTCCACTTTGCCCTCTCCTTCCCCCGCGCCAACCGCCAGGGGGTGAACTACGAGCCGTGGCACTGGCGTTACGAGGGATCCACCGAGGCGTTGCAGCTGTTCGAGCCGTCCCAGCGGTTCGCGGCTCGCTGATCCGCCCGTCAAGCCGCCCTTGGGCATACCGGCCTGGGAGGCGGGCGTCTAGAGTCAAGAATCGCTTCAGAATCGACCGCTCCGCGGCCGCGTTCCGCCAGCACTACCCCCCACCCCCCACCTGCAGGACCCCGATCTCATGAGCGGCGAGCACAAAGGCGCCAAGATCCGCAACATTGCGATCATCGCCCACGTCGACCACGGCAAGACCACATTGGTGGACGCGCTGCTCGCCCAGTCGGGGATTTTCCGCGACAACGAGGCGGTGCCCACCTGCGTGCTCGACTCCAACGATCTGGAACGGGAGCGCGGCATCACCATCCTCTCCAAAAATACGGCGGTCGACTACGAAGGCATTCGCATCAATATCGTCGATACCCCCGGCCACGCCGACTTCGGCGGCGAGGTGGAGCGGGTGCTGGGCATGGTGGATGGCTGTCTGTTGATCGTCGACGCCAACGAGGGGCCGATGCCCCAAACCCGCTTCGTGCTCAAAAAGGCTCTGGAGAAGGGTTTGCGTCCGATCGTTTTCGTCAACAAAATCGACCGGGCTCGGGTCGATCCCGAGCAGGCGGTGGACAAGGTGCTCGATCTCTTCCTCGAACTCGGGGCCGACGACGACCAATGCGATTTCCCCTACCTCTTCGGCAGCGGCATGGGTGGCTACGCCAAACCCGACATGGCCACCGAGAGCGACACGATGCGGCCGCTATTCGACGCGATCCTGCGCCATGTGCCACCTCCGGTCGGCGATGCGAACAAGCCCCTGCAAATGCAGGTAACCACCCTCGACTACAGCGATTTCCTGGGACGCATCATGATCGGCCGCATCCACAACGGCCGGATCCGTGCCAACCAGCCCGTAGCCCTGTTGCGCGATGATGGCACCGTCAAGCGCGGCCGCATCAGCAAGCTCCTCGGTTTTCAGGGCCTGCAGCGGGTGGAGATCGCCGAGGCAAGCGCCGGCGACCTGGTCGCCGTGGCCGGTTTCGATGAGGTGAACATCGGCGAGACGATCGCCTGCCCCGACAACCCCGAGGCCCTGCCGCTGATCAAGGTGGATGAACCCACCCTGCAGATGACGTTCGTGATCAACGACTCCCCCTTCGCCGGCAAGGAGGGCAAGTTCGTCACCAGCCGTCAACTGCGCGACCGCCTCAGCAAGGAGCTCCTCACCAACGTGGCCCTGCGGGTGGAAGACACCGATTCCCCAGACCGTTGGTCCGTGAGCGGACGGGGCGAGCTGCACCTGGGCATCCTGATCGAAACGATGCGCCGGGAGGGCTATGAGTTTCAGGTGAGCCAGCCGCAGGTGATCTTCCGCACCATCGACGGCACCCCCTCCGAGCCGTTCGAGACCCTGGTGCTCGATGTGCCCGAGGAGTCGGTGGGCGCCTGCATCGAAAAACTAGGCATCCGCAAGGCCGAGATGCAGAACATGGAGGCCAGCAACGACGGCCGCACCCAGCTGGAGTTCCTGGTTCCATCCCGCGGTCTGATCGGCTTCCGAGGGGAGTTCATCCGCGCCACCCGCGGCGAAGGGATCATGAGCCACTCCTTCCTCGATTACCGGCCGATGCAGGGAGACTTCGACACCCGTCGCAACGGTGTCTTGATCGCCTTCGAGGAGGGCACCGCCACCTTCTATTCGCTGAAAAATGCCGAAGATCGTGGCCAGTTCTTCATTACTCCTGGCACCAAGGTGTATAAAGGCATGATCGTGGGCGAGAACAATCGCCCCCAAGATCTGGAGATCAATGTCTGCAAGACCAAGCAGCTCACCAACATGCGCTCGGCGGGCGCCGAGGAACTCGACACGCTGCAGGCGCCCCTCCAGATGACTCTGGAGCGCGCCCTCGAATACATCGGTCCCGACGAGATGCTCGAGGTCACCCCCGAGTCGATTCGGTTGCGCAAGCTCCCCGCCCGCAAACCCGCCAAGCGGTGAGCGGCTCCGCCTTCCCCCCCGCCGATGAGGAGGCGGCGCTGATGGCGGATCCGCGCCTGGGGGCCGCGGTTCGCCTCTTCAACACCGCCGATTGGTATGCCTGTCACGATGGCTTCGAGGAGCTGTGGCACGAAACCCAGGGACCGATGCGGCCCGTGCTGCAGGGATTGCTTCAAATCGCTGTTGCGGAACTTCACCAGGAGCGGGGCAATCGCAGGGGTGCCACCGTCTTGATGGGGGAGGGCTTGGGCCGGCTGCAGGGCTGTGGGGCCGCGGCTCTGGGCTTTTCCTTGGAAACGCTGCGGCAGCAGGCCGGCGAGCGGCTGCGGGCGTTGCAGGCGGACCTTCCCCTGGCGGATCTGCCACTGCCCCAGCTCGGTGCGCCAGAAGCCGGCCATCGGTAAATTAGATCACCCATCCTTGATCGAGCTCCGGTATTGCCTCCCCTGGCTCGCCTCCACCCCCTCCCCCTCATGGCGACTGCGGTGGCTGGCACCCTGCTCCTCGCTGGCGAACTGCTGCCGCGCCTGCCCCTAGCGAGCGCCGCACCCACTCCCGCCCCACCTTCCCTCGCCGGCCCCCCGGCCCCGGGCGTGGCTCCAGCGCCAGACGACAACGGCATGGTCACGATCGAGTCGGACAGCCAGAAGGCCGACAACGTCACGGGCATCGTCACGGCCACGGGCAATGTGCGCATCACCTACCCCGCCAAGGGGATGGTGGCCACCGCCCGGCAGGCCCAGTACTACTCGAAGGAAGGCAAGCTCGTGTTGCTGGGCGATGTGGATGTGATCGATAGCGAAGGGCAGCGCATTCGCGCCGAGAAGATCACCTACCGCCTCGACAACGAGCGCATTGTGGCCGAGCCCCAGGCTGGCCGCCAGGTCACCAGCCGGCTGAAGATTCGCCAATCCGCCGCTCCTGCGGCGACACCCCGGACACCATGAGCCTGACCCTCGATCGGGTCGCCATCACCCTGGGGGGACGGCCGTTGGTCCATGACGTGAGCCTCGCGCTGAACCCTGGCGAGGTCGTCGGCCTGTTGGGCCCCAACGGCGCCGGCAAGACCACCACCTTCAACCTCATCACCGGTCTGTTGCGACCTGATCAGGGGGATGTGCTCCTCGACGGCAAGAGCGTCGCCGACCTCTCGATGCCCTCCCGCGCCCGCCTGGGGATCGGCTACCTCCCGCAGGAAGCGAGCGTGTTCCGCAACCTCACGGTGCGCGACAATCTGCGCCTGGCCCTGCAGGAGAGTGGCGCCGCCGCGGCGTGGCGCGGCGAGAGGCTCGAAGAGTTGATCGGCGAGTTCCATCTCGGTGCCTTCCAACACCGCCGCGGTTTTCAGCTTTCCGGTGGGGAGCGGCGACGCTGCGAGGTGGCGCGAGCGCTGGCCGTGGGCGATCACGGACCCCGCTACCTGCTTCTGGACGAGCCTTTCGCCGGTGTGGATCCCCTGGCTGTTGCCGATCTGCAGCAATTGGTGGATGGGCTGCGCCTGGGGGGAATGGGGGTTCTGA
>JBIPMZ010000009.1:0-21565 GCA_044376165.1 Cyanobium sp. | reverse complement strand
ATGAAAAAGTTCCTCACCACCGCCCCCGTATTCGCGGCGATCTGGTTCACGATCACCGCCGGAATCATGATCGAGTTCAATCGTTTCTTCCCCGATCTGCTCTTCCATCCCCTCTGAAGCCGGCAGACCCCTACGGCGCTCGGGCCCCGCGTGGGCCCTTTTTTCATGCCTTCTCGTCCGGCAGCCCGCACACCCGCTCCAGTTCCGCCAGAGCCCGCTCCAGGTCGTCGTTGACCACGACGGCATCAAACTCCGCCTCCGCCTGCAGCTCCTCCTGCGCCCGCTCCAGCCGGCGAAGGATCGCCGATTCGCTGTCGCTGCCCCGGCTGCGGATGCGGCGCTCCAGCTCCGCAAACGAAGGGGGCCGCAACAGCACCTGGAAACCCGCCGGGTAGCTGCGCCGCACCTGGCGCGCCCCCTCCAGCTCGATCTCCAGCAGCACCGTGCGCCCGGCGGCCAGGCGCTCCCGCACCGCCGCTCGGGGGGTGCCGTAGAGATGGCCCGCGAATTCCGCCCATTCGAGGAAACCGCCAGCGGCCACCTGGCGCTCGAACGCCCCGCGCTCCAGGAAGAAATAATGCTGGCCCTCCACCTCCCCCGCCCGGGGCTCGCGCGTGGTGGCGGACACCGAAAGCCAGAGCTGCGGATGGCGCGCCAGCAGCCGGGCCACCAAGGTGCCCTTGCCCACACCGCTCGGACCGGTGAGCAGCAGCAGCCGTCCGGCAGGCACGGGGGTGGACATCGAGGCGTCCGGAGGGCGGAGATCTCCACGAGAGTATGGGGGCACCAGCGCAGGGGGAAGGACGGTTGACCGCGGCCATGGCCAGGGAAAAGGCTCGGCAACCGGCGGGGACAGCCCTGCAGCCCCTCGACGCCACCGCCCTGCGAGCGGTGCTGGCGGAGCTGCGGCCCGCCCTGCTGCCCAGCCGCTTCGAGAAGGCCCAGCAGAGCGAGGCCCGCACCCTCCAGCTGGGCCTGCGCGGCCTCCACGGCAACGCCTGGCTGGAACTCAGCTGGCGGGCGGAGGCGCCGCGGCTGCTGGCGATCCCCCCTCCGGCCCGCGCCGGCGAGGGCAGCACCCTGGCCCTTCAGCTGCAGCACGGACTGCGGGGCCTCAGCCTGGTGCATCTGGCCCAGCAGGGCTGGGAGCGGGTGGTGGAACTCGGTTTTGCCCCCCGTCCCGGGGAGGCGGTGCGGCGCTCGCTGGTGCTGGAGCTGATGGGCCGCCGCAGCAATCTGTTCCTGCTCGACGCGGAGCGGCGGGTGATCGCCCTGGCCCATCAGGTGCGGGAAAGCCAGTCGCGCTGCCGGCCGATCGGCACCGGCGATCCCTACCAGCCGCCGCCGCCGCTGCGGGGCGAGGTACCCCAGCTCGGGGAGGAACAGGCGCGTTGGCGGCGGCGGCTTTGCCTGCTGCCCCTTCCCCTGGAGAAAGCCCTGCCCGAGGCCTATCAGGGCCTCGGACCGGCCCTGGTGCGCCAGCTCTGCCAGGGCCTCACCCCCCGGGACGACCCCAACGGCCCCCCGCTGGCGCAGCGGGAGGGACAGCAGCTCGGGGAGGAGGATTGGCAGGCTCTGCATCGACGCTGGACCCGCTGGCTGGAGGCGGTGGAGGGGGAGCAGTTCGCCCTGCGCTGGGGCGCCAACGGCGAATGGCGCTGCTGGCACGAGGAGGGCGACCGCCCGGCGGAGGCCCCTGCCGGGCTGCCGATCAACGCGGCCCTCGCCGCCTACTACGCCGAGCGGTTGGCCCTGCGGGACCGCGGGCAGCGTCGCGACAGCCTGGAGCGCAAGCTGCAGCAGGCCCTCGATCGGGAGCAGCAGGAGGCGGAACGGCAACAGGCCCTGCTCGACAGCGTGCCCGCCGAAGCGGAGATGCGGCAGCGGGCCGACAGCCTGCTCAGCCTCCCCTCCCCCAACCGGGAGCAGATCGAGGAAGCCCAGAAGCTCTACCGCCGCGCCCGCAAGCGGAAGCGCTCGGCGGAGCAGATCCTCCCTCGGCTGGAGGCTCACCGCCAACGCCTGGAGGCCCTGGCGGCGAGCCTCACCTATCTCGAACAGGCCGAGGGCGAGGCCGATCTCGAGGCCCTGGAGGAGGAATGGCTGGATCTCGCCCGCGCCGCCGCCTCCCGGGAGGCTCGCGCTGACGCGGCCCGGGAGGGGGGGGGCCAGCGGCGCGCGGGGCGGCGCTCGCGCCGCCCCGCGGAGCCGCGCCCCCAGGAACTGCGCACCCCCGGGGGTGTGCGGGTGCAGGTGGGTCGCAACCACCGCCAGAACGAATGGATCAGCTTGCGCCAGGCCCGCCGCGGCGACCTCTGGTTCCACGCCCAGGAGCTGCCCGGCAGCCATGTGGTGCTCAAGGGATCGGAGGGTCCGGCGCTGGAGGCCGACCGGCAGGCGGCGGCCGACCTGGCCGCCCACTTCAGTCGCGGTCGCGGCAACCGTCGGGTGCCGGTGGTGATGGTGGCGGTGGAGGAGCTGCAGCGGATCCCGGGGGCCACCCCCGGTACGGTGCGCCACCGGGGCGGCACGGTGCTGTGGGGCGTGCCGGAGCGGGCCACCGCCCTGCTGGGCGCCCCTAACCTCCCGGTGGAAGGCACCCCATGAACGACCCCGACCCCCCCGCTTTCGACGACCGCTCGCCGGCGCTGGAGGCCCCCCTCCCGGCTCCAGACGACACCTTTCCCGGGGAGGTGGAGATGAGCCTCGTCGAGCACCTCGAAGAGCTGCGCCGCCGCCTTTTCCGCGCCCTCCTGGCGGTGCTGATCGGAGCCGCCCTCTGCCTGGCCTTCGTGCGCCCCCTGGTGCGCCTGCTGGAGGAGCCCGCCCACGGCATCCGGTTCCTGCAATTGGCGCCCGGGGAGTTCCTGTTCGTCTCCCTCAAGGTGGCGGGCTACGCCGGCCTGGTGCTGGCCCTGCCCTGGGTGCTGTTCGAGGCTCTGGCCTTTGTCCTGCCGGGCCTCACCCGTCGCGAACGGCGCCTGGTGGCCCCCGCTGTGGCGGGATCCAGCCTGCTCTTCGCCGCCGGCCTGGCCTTCGCCTGGTGGGCGCTGGTGCCCGCCGCCCTGCGCTTTCTGGTCAGCTACGGCGCCGAGGTGGTGGAGCCGATCTGGTCGATCGAGCGCTATCTCGATTTCGTGCTCCTGTTGATGGTGGCCACGGCCCTCGCCTTCCAGCTGCCGGTCTTGCAGTTGCTGCTCGGTGCCCTCGGCCTGCTGGATGCCGCCACCATGCTGGGCGCCTGGCGCTGGGTGGTGCTGGTCAGCGCCCTGGCGGGGGCGGTGCTCACCCCCTCCACCGATCCGGTGACGATGCTGCTCCTCAGCGGTGCCATCACCGCCCTCTACCTGATCGGCGTGGGGTTGGTGGCCCTGGTGCAGGGGGTGCGGCCCGGGGGATCGGCCGCCGGCCCGCCGGCCGCGGATCGGGTGGCCTAGAGCAAAAATTCGCTGCTGCGACCGGCGGGAAGCTCCAGGGGCAGGGAGAGGGCACGACCGAGCCGGGGCCGGTCTCGGGTGGTGCGCAACCACTGCCGCACCTGCGCCGCCACCCCCAGTCCGTTGAGGGTGGCCACCAGGGAATCCAGCTGGGTGGCATAGGCCTCGGCCGTCATCGGGAAGGACTGCTGCTCCAGATAGCCCCACATCACCTGCAAATACAGCCGCCCGCGACGCACGATCAGCTGCAGGTCGTAGCTGGCCTGCCAGCGATCGCGCAGCACCGCCAGCACCTCCTCGGCGCTGAGGGGGGCATCGCCATCCGCATCGGCGGCGGGAGGGGGATCGAGGGGGGGGCCGGAGGGCGACACGGGAGGGGCCGGAGGAGAGCGCGGAGGGGGGGATCGCGACAGCATGTTGCAGCCGGAGGGAACCGGGCGCGACGCCGGCGCGGCACGGGAAGCGCGCGGTTCATAATGGGCGCCACGTTGGTCCGGAATCGCGGAACGTTGCCCATGACCCAAATCCCTGCAGGCTCCGCGAGCGGTGATGTGCCCGGCATGGGTCGCCGGCAGTTCATGAACCTGCTCACCTTCGGCTCCGTCACCGGCGTCGCCCTCGGGGCCCTCTACCCCGTTGTCAATTACTTCATCCCCCCCAAGGCCGCCGGCAGCGGCGGCGGCACCAGCGCTAAAGATGAGCTGGGCAACGCCGTGACCGCCACCGGCTGGCTCGCCAAGCACAAGGAGGGCGATTACGCCTTGGTGCAGGGTCTCAAGGGCGATCCCACCTACCTGCTGGTGGACGGCCCCGAATCGATCGGCGCCTACGGCATCAACGCCATCTGCACCCACCTGGGCTGTGTGGTGCCGTGGAATGCGGCGGCCAACAAATTCATGTGCCCCTGCCACGGCAGCCAGTACGACGCCGCCGGCAAGGTGGTGCGGGGTCCTGCCCCCCTCTCCCTGGCCCTGGCCCACGTCTCCGTCGAGAACGACAACGTGTTCCTGAGCCCCTGGACCGAAACCGACTTCCGCACGGGAGAGAAGGCCTGGTGGGCCTGATGCCCCTTCCCGCCCGCCGCCGGCCCATTCGCCGGCCCCCCTCTCGCCGCCCACCCGCCCGCCGCTTGCTCTCCGCCGCCTGCCCTCCGCCCATGCGTCGCTTTCTCCTCGCCCTGACCGGCCCGTCGGTTGGTGCCCTCCTCTCCCTCTGCCTCCTGCTGGCCGGAGCCGCCCCCAGCTGGGCCTACCCCTTCTGGGCCCAGCAGAACTACGCCAGCCCGCGGGAAGCCACCGGCAAAATCGTCTGTGCCAACTGCCATCTCGCCAAAAAAGCCACCCGCATCGAGGTGCCCCAGGCCGTGTTCCCCGACACCGTCTTCAAGGCGGTGGTGGAGGTTCCCTATGACACCTCCGTGCAGCAGCCCTCCGGCAACGGCAGCCCCACCGGCCTGAATGTGGGCGCTGTGGTGATGCTGCCCGAGGGGTTCCGCCTCGCGCCACCGGAGCGGCTCAGCGAGGAGCTGAAGGAGGAAACCAAGGGAATTTATTATACCCAGTACAGCGAAACCCAGCCCAATATTCTTCTTGTGGGCCCCCTGCCCGGCGATCAGCACCAAGAGATCGTCTTCCCCATCCTCTCCCCTGATCCCTCCCAAGACAGCTCCGTACACTTCGGCAAATATCAGCTTCACATCGGAGGCAATCGCGGCCGCGGGCAGGTGACCCCCGAGGGCGTCAAAACCAACAACAACGTCTTTACGGCTTCGGTTGGCGGCCGGGTCAGCGCCATCAGCGCCGAGGAAAACGGTGGGTCCCTGGTGGCCATCCAGGCGACTGACGGCACCACCAGCAGCGAGACGATCCCCGCCGGCCCCAAGCTGATCGTGGCCGTGGGTGATGCGGTCGAGGCGGGCGCCCCCCTCACCAACGACCCCAACGTCGGCGGTTTCGGCCAGCTCGATGCCGAGGTGGTCCTTCAGGACCCGGTCCGCATCTACGGTCTGCTCGCCTTCTTTGCCGCTGTGGCCCTCGCCCAGATCATGCTGGTGCTCAAGAAGCGTCAGATCGAGAAGGTGCAGGCCGCGGAGGGCATCTGACCCCCCCGCTTCCGTTCTTCCCGACCCCCTCGCTTCCCCCCGTGGCCTTCCTGGCCCTGTTCACCTCCCCGGGGCCCCTGGTTTTCCAGCTCGGCCCCTTCGCCTTGCGCTGGTATGGCCTGCTCATCGCCCTCGCCGTTCTTCTCGGCCTGGGGCTCGCCACGCGCCTTGGGCAGCAGCGGGGGTTGGAGGCGGGCCTGATCGCCGATCTCCTCCCCCTGCTGGTGCTCGGCGCCGTGATCGGTGCCCGCCTCTACTACGTGCTTCTGGAGTGGCGCCAGTACCGCGGCCAATGGCTTGACGTCTTCGCCATCTGGCGTGGGGGCATCGCCATCCATGGCGCCCTGCTCGGCGGAACCCTCACCCTGGTGCTTTTCTGCCGCTGGCGCCGGCAGGCGTTTTGGCCCCTGCTCGATGTGCTGGTGCCGGCGGTGGCCCTCGGCCAGGCGATCGGGCGCTGGGGAAACTTCTTCAATTCTGAAGCCTTCGGCCTGCCCACCCATCTCCCCTGGAAACTCACCATTCCGCCCGAGCAACGGCCCGCCGCCTTCCTCGACCAGAGCACCTTCCATCCCACCTTCCTCTACGAATCCCTTTGGAATCTCGGGGTCTGCGCCCTGCTGCTCTGGCTCTTCCACCAGGCCAGCCGGGGACGGCTGCTGCTGCGGCCCGGGGCGCTGAGCTGCATCTATCTGATGGCCTACAGCAGCGGGCGGGTTTGGATTGAGAGCCTGCGCCTCGATCCGCTCTGCCTCTTTGCCGAACCACCCTTCTGCCAGGGGGGCTTCCGCATGGCCCAGTTGATGAGCTTGCTGCTGATCGGCCTGGGAGGGGTGGGCTTGTGGTGGCTGTACGGCCGGCGGCGGCCTCTGCCCGACCCCGCGGGGGTGGGGGTATGAGCGCTCCGGTGCGAATCGTCGGCGCCGGACCCGGTGCTCCCGACCTCCTCACCCTGCGGGCCGCCCGGGCGATCGAGGAGGCCGAAGTGCTCATCTGGACCGACTCCCTGATCAATCCCCGCATTGCCGCCCTGGCGCCGCAGAGTTGCGAGAGCCTGCGCACGAGCACCCTCACCCTGGAGGAGGTGCTGGAGGTGCTGATCGAACGGGCGCGGGCCGGCCGGCGGGTGGTGCGCCTCCACGACGGCGACCCCTGCTTGTATGGAGCTCTGCAGGAACAGGTGTGCCGCCTGGCCGATGCGGGGCTGGAGGTGGAGGTGATTCCGGGGCTGAGCGCCTATCAGGCCACGGCGGCGGCCCTCGGCGCCGAGCTCACCATCCCCGGACTCGTGCAAACCATCGTGCTCAGCCGAGCGGGGGGGCGCACCGGGACTCCGGAGCGGGAGTCCCTGGCCCGACTCGCAGCCCTGAGGGCCTCCCTCTGCCTCTACCTCAGCGCTCGCCATGTGGAGGAGGTGCAGCAGGAGCTTCTCCAGCACTATCCGCAGGACACCCCGGTGGCCATCGGCTACCGGGTGAGCTGGCCCGACCAGTGGCTCCGCGTGGTTCCCCTCAGCGAGATGGCTCGGGTGAGCCGGGAGCAGCAGTTGATCCGCACCACCCTCTACGTGGTGAGCCCCGCCCTGCAGCCCCCCCGCGAAGCCCGCTCGCGCCTCTACAGCGCCAGCCATCACCACCTCTTCCGCGGCGGGGCCGGGCCCTAGGCCTCCAGCGGGGTGTGATGCAGCTCCTGCTCCAGTCGCTGGCGGTCGAATCGGCAGGGGAGACGGGCGGCGATCTCCTGGGCATCCCGTTCGGCGATGCCAAGACAGCAGGTGCCGCCCGGGGACGGGGTGACGTGGAAGGTGAGGCCGGGAACGGCAGGAAGGCTCACCTCCCCGAGCATCAGACGACGGTTGCGCTTGTCGATCAGCTGGGGGCGGACCCCGCCGAACCCCTCGGCGAAGCGCAAATCCTCCAGCTGGAGCCCCGGCACGATCTTGCGCACGTCCGCCAGGAACAGGCGCCGCCGCAGCCCCGGCAGCTCGTAGAGGAGGTTGCGCAGGATGTAGTTGCGGATGTCGGCCACTCCGAACAGCTGCCAGAACACGGCTAGCACGGCCCGATCCAGCCGCAAAACCCGCAAAAACTCCCAGAACGAAGCGCTCACATACCGCTCCAGCCGTGGCAGCAGCAGGGCGGTGGGGCCGAAGCGGGTCTGACCGGGCACCCGCACGTCGGGATCGCCGTGGAGGGCGGCAAAGGGCAGCCGGTCGTTCTGGACGGTGTACACCTTGCCCCGCAGGCAGGCGGGGGTGAAGTAGAAGCTGCCCGCCACCGGCAGGCAGGAGTACTCCAACCCGAAACCCATCCGCTGGGCCAGCAACAAACTATGGGCCCCGGCGTTCACCACCACCTGGCGGGCCCGTACCCTCGCGGCGCCGTCGGGGCCCTGCAGCTCCACCAGAAAAGAAGCTGGCGCCGCCGGGTCGGGGCCCTCCGGGCGGATCGCCAACACCTTGGTGGACAGCTTCAGGTCGAGGGTGCGCCCCGTGTTCGCCAGGGCCGCGCGGGCCTGGGCGACGAAGGCGGCGGAAAGCTCCTCGTAGTCCACCGCCGTGGCGGTGTTGCGGATCCCGATCGCGACGATCTCCTCGGGCCGCGGCCGGCCGCCCGTCTCCGCCACCGCGGGCTCCCAGTCGGCGATCGCAGCCGCGTCCAGCAGCTCCATCGCCGGGAAATGGGGCGAGAAGCGCGCGTAGCGCTCGCGCAGGAACGCGCATTCCCGCTCCCCAACCCCCAACACCATCTTCGGGGTGTGGAAGACGCAGCGGGCCGCCACCTCGGGCGGCAGCAGCTCCGCAAAGCGGCCGATCATCTCGGCCGTCCGCTTCACCGCCAGAGCCTTCTCCAGGGTGTAGTTGGTCTCGATGTCCCCGCAGTGGATCGTCTGACTGTTGCTGGTGGCCTTCGAATTCACCTGCGCCAGCTGCCCGTAGCGCTCCACCAGCGTCAGCTGGCCCAGATCGGTGTAGCGGGCCAAAACAAACAGCAGGGCGGTGCCGCAGACCCCGCCGCCGACGATCAGCACCTGGGTCTCGGGCACCCCATCCGGAGAGGGCGCGGGGCCGGGGTCACGGGCGGGAGAGGGGGGATCGCTGGACCCGAGCTGCAGCACCGGCGGCGGGAAGGTTCAGAGCCCATGGTGGCGGATCGCGGCGCGCGTGGCTGGGCGGAACCGGCATGTCCTATAGTTGAGGCTACGCAACCCCAATCGCGTGAGTGGGGTGCGCGGGCGATTAGCACAGCGGTAGCGCACTTCCTTCACACGGAAGGGGTCACTGGTTCGAGTCCAGTATCGCCCATTTATTATTATTTCAGAAATCGGGCGGCGCTTTCGGTTTTTTGCACTCTTTTAGTCGCCTACCCCTGCGAACTCCCTGTGCTGGCAAGAGGTTCCCGGATTCAACGGCTTGCCCACCCTCTTCTCGCCTCGCCATACTGAATGCCTTGCGGGCTTTCCCTCCCCCGCATCCGGAAGTCCCGGCTCCCCCTCCCCGTGGTCGCGAGCGAACCCTCCTCCCCCCCCTCCCTCCATTCTGCGAGCCCGGAACCCATCTCCGAGTTGGTGGAGCTCGGCGAACGGCTCCGGCGGGCCCGGGAGGGCCGCGGCATCGGAGTGGCGGAGCTGGCCGATCGTCTCCACCTATCCCCGGAGCAGCTGACAGCCCTGGAAAACGGCGACCGCAGCCACCTGCAGGAACCGGTGTTCGTCATCGCCCAGGCCAAGCGGGTGGCCCAGGTGTTGGGGGTTGATGTGAGCCTGCAGGTGGAGAGCCTGCGCCACAGCCGGCTCTTGCAGCCCCTGTCCGCCCCAGTCCCCGCGGTGGCTCCCACCCCCGCCCCCGCCCGGCTCCGCGCCCGGGCCGCCGCCAGCCTCTCCCGCTGGCCCCTGGTGGCCGCCACAACCGCTCTGGCCCTCTTGCTGGGCCTGGTGGCGACCAAGGCCTACCACCTCTGGAGCCACCCCAACCGGCAGGCCCGTTCGGCCCCAGCCAAGGCCACGGCCCCGACTCCCGGCGGCGCGCCCGGCGTGCTGCGGCTGCAGAGCGACGAGCCGAGCTGGGTGGAGGTGCGCAACAGCAGCGGTCAGGTGCTCTTCAGCGGCCTGCTCGAGAAGGAAGCCCGCTTTCGTCTGGGGGACGGCCTGCGGGTATTAGCGGGCCGACCCGACCTGGTCACCGCCGCCGTCGGCCGCGACGCCCCCCGTCGTCTGGGCAGCATCAGCGAGGTGGACTGGCAGGATTTCGCTCCCCCCCCGGCGACGTCTCCAGCCCCGGCACCCTGAGGGTCAGCCCGGTGAGCTCCAGCACCACCTCGGCGCAGGCCCCCAGGCTCCAGCGCTCCAGGGTGAGATCCACCGGAGGCTCCCCCGGGGCCGAGGGGACGGCCTCCACGTCGATCACCACCCCGGTGGGGCGGCTGCGGGGCCCCTCCCAACCCACCTTCAGCTCGGCGATCAGGGCGGCCGGCCGCCGATCCAGGGCGGCGGCGAGCCGCAGCAGCAGAGCCATCGACTGGACGGTGCGGCGCTGGTCCCGCCCCTCGATCAGCTGCCACGACTCATGTCGCTTTTTCGGCAGGCTGCGGCGGTGGTAGCGGGCGATGGCCGCCACCATCAGATGTTCGATCTGGGAATGGCCGAGCAGCTCACCGTGCCGGATCAAATACCAGGTGTGCTTGTGGTACGCGCCGATGTTGATGTGTTTGCCACAAGCATGCAGACGGGCGGCGGCCCAGAGCAGGTGCCGGCCCTCGCCGCCATCGTTGTGGAGCAGGCCGTGGCTCTGCTCGTACAGGCGAAGGGCGTGGGAGGCCACCCGTTCGGAGCGGTCTGGATCCACGCCGTAGTTTTGCGCCAGGTGAAGCACCGCCCGCTCGCGAATCGTGCTCTGGAAGGCAAAGCGATCGCCGAGCAGACCGTTGCGGAGCATCCAGTCGACGATCAACCCCTCCCGCAGGGCCCGGTCGCAGACCACCAGCTCCTCGGCCTTGAGCATCGCCATCGCCGTGTGCAGGATCAGGGCCCCCGGCACAATGATTTCGGCCCGGCGCTCGTTCATCGCCGGCAGGGCACGGCGCTGCTCCAGGGTCATCGTCTGCAGCCGTGCCAGCAGCGACTCGAGCCGCTCGCGACGGATCCGATAGCCCTGCAGCTTCAGGGGCGGCCTCGGATCCTCGGAGGCCGCCAGGGCCGCCAGGGTGAGGGCGGTGCCGCTGGTGGCCACCAGCGGCGGGCGCTCCCCCGGCCTGAGCGCCCGCCGCACCTCCGCCACCGCCGGATCCAGGGCGCCGCGGATGTACGCCTCCAGGAAGCTGCGCGTGGCGGCAGGGAGCGGATCCTCCTGGCAGAAGTCCCGCTGCAACCGCACCGCCCCGATGCGGGTGCTGGTGAACGCCCGGCCGTCCCCCCCGTCGGCCAGGATCAACTCCGTCGAGCCGCCTCCGATGTCGAGGATGGTGTGGGCCGACTCCCCCAGGGGCATGGCCGAGAGCACCCCCAGGTAGATCAGCCGCGCCTCCTCCGGGCCGCTGATCAGATCCACCTCCAGCCCGAGGCGCTCCTGCAGGGTGAGCAGGAATTCCCGGCCATTGGGGGCCTCGCGGGCGGCGCTGGTGGCCCCGGTCACGATCTGCTCCACGCCATGGCTGTCGGCCAGGTCGCGGAAGCGGCGGAGGGCCTGGAAGCCCCGCTCCAGGGCCTCGGGGGTGATCGCTCCGGTCTCCGGATCCCGATCCCCCAGACGGGTGGTGGACTTCTCCGCCAGCAGCACCCGGAAGCTGTGCAACGCCGGATCGATCGCGGCGATCAAAAGGTGGGTGGAGTTGGTGCCGATGTCGATCGCCGCCACCCGGCGCTCCCCCGGGCTGGCACCGGCCTGGAGTTCGCGATCGGGGCTCTGGGCCATCGGATCCGCTCCTGCCGCCGCGCCACACTCTGCCATCGCCCCCGGCGCCCCAGCCCTAGGGTGCCCCCTGCGGAGCCGGGATCTTGGCTGTGGGCACGATCGCCGATCTGCTGCGCCTGATCCGCTGGCACAAGCCCAGCGGTCGCCTGATTCTGCTGATCCCCGCCGGCTGGGCCCTCTGGCTCCATCCCGACGCCCCCCCCAGCCCCGCCCTTGCGGCCTTGATGCTGGTGGGAGGCCTGGCGGTGAGTGCGGCGGGCTGCGTCGCCAACGATCTCTGGGATCGCCGCATCGATCCCCTGGTGGAGCGCACCCGCGACCGGCCCCTGGCGGCGGGCCGGGTGGGGGTGGCCGCCGCCGTCGCGCTCCTGGGGGGATGTCTGCTGGTGGCCCTGGCCACCGTGCTGCTGCTTCCCCACCCCCGCCGCGATCTGGTGCTCGCCCTGGCGCTGGCGGCCCTGCCGCCGGTGCTGCTCTACCCCTCCGCCAAGCGCTGGTTTGCCTTCCCCCAGCTGGTGCTAGCCCTCTGCTGGGGGTTCGCGGTGTTGATTCCCTGGGCCGCCACCAGCGGATCCCTGGCGGGGGGCTGGCCGCTCCGGCTCACCTGGCTGGCCACGGTGGTCTGGACCTTCGGCTTCGACACGGTGTACGCGATGAGCGACCGGGAGGACGACCGCGCCCTCGGGGTGCGCAGCAGCGCCCTCACCCTGGGGGCACGGGCCCCGGCGGTGGTGGCGGCCTGCTACGCCCTCACCTGCCTGGGCCTGGCGGGGGCGGCCCAGCTCCAGGGCCTGGCCGTGCCGAGTTTTTGGATCCCCTGGCTGGTGGCCGCAGCGGGCATGCTGCGGGAGGCCAGCCTGCTGCGGCGCCCGGAGCTGCCCCGCTCGGCCTACGGCCGCCATTTCACGCGCCAGGTTTGGCTGGGGGGCCTGCTGCTGCTGGCAACGATCCTGCCCCATTGGCCCTGAGCGCCATGCCCCCCGCCCCGATTCCCCTGCCGCCACCCCTGCGCCCGGGGGACCGGGTGCGGCTCGTGGCCGCCAGCTCGGCCCTGGAGGAGAGCGGCAGGCTTGCCGCGGGTCTGGCGGTGCTCGCCGCTTGGGGACTGGCGCTGGAGGAGCCGCCGGTGGCGCTGCACCAGCGGCGCTGGGGCTACCTGGCCGGCCGGGATCCGGAGCGGGCCGCCGATCTCCAGATCCGCCCCGCCGCCGATCCCGCCGCCGCCACACCCCCGGCGCTGTGGGCCTGCGTGCGGGGCGGCTGGGGCTCGGCCCGGCTGCTGGAGGCACCGCTGGCCCAGCCCCCGGGCTGGCTGCTGGGCTTCTCCGATGTCACCTCCCTGCTGTTCGAGCGGGTGCGCCGCGGCCTGGGGGGGGGCATCCACGGGCCGATGCTCACCACCCTGGCGGCCGAGCCGGAATGGAGCCGCGAGCGCCTCCGGGCTCTGCTGTTCGGCGAAGCGCTCGACGACCTGCAGGGGGTGGGCTGGCGGGCCGGCGTCGCGGAGGGCTCGCTGCTGGTGGCGAATCTCACCGTGGCCACCCACCTGCTCGGCACCCCCCACCTGCCGGATCTGCGGGGGGCGATTTTGATCCTCGAGGACGTGGGGGAAGCCCCGTATCGGATCGAGCGCATGCTCACCCATTGGCGGTTGAGCGGTGCCCTGCAGCAGCTGGCCGGCATCGGCTTCGGCAGTTTTTTGGGGTGCGACGAGGCGGACGGCC
The DNA here is from genome assembly GCA_044376165.1 of Cyanobium sp. GTDB lineage: Bacteria > Cyanobacteriota > Cyanobacteriia > PCC-6307 > Cyanobiaceae > Cyanobium. The sequence goes on along the minus strand of JBIPMZ010000009.1, from coordinate 8,395 downwards.
GCGCGGCGGAACCTGCCGAACACCGCTTTAGCGTCGCCCAGGTGCTGCAGGAGCGCACCCAAGACCTGGGCGTGCCGGTGGTGGCCGGGTTGCCGGTGGGGCATGCCCCCGGCAACGCCGCGCTGCCCCTGGGCCGGCCGGCGCGGCTGGACGGGGACCGGGGCCGTCTGAGCCTGCTCTGAGGGCCGGCGGAACCACCGCCCACCGCAGGTGTCAATCCCGCGGGGGCACCGTGCTGGGGCCCCCGTCGCGCAGCGCGTGGTACCCGGGCGAAAGGATCTCGACATCGGCGTCCGCAAACCGGTCCTGGATCGCCGCCAGGAGGTCGGAGAGGGTTTCGCGGTATCGCGCCACGTCCCGCACGCAGGCGTCGAGTTCGTAGCTGATGTGGAAGTCGTTGAGGGAGATCTGCAGCACCCGGGGCGGGGGCTCGTCGCTGATCCCGGGCACGCTCGCTGCGGCCGCCAGAAGCAGGGCATGCACCTGACGCCAGGGCACGTTGTAGCCGATGGTCACCGTGGTGGCCAGGGCCACGGGACGCTGGATCTCCCGCTCCGCCAGGCAGTAGTTGGTGATCGAGGCGCCGATCACGGTGGCGTTGGGGATGCTGACCAGCTCGTTCCGCGGCGTGAGGATGCGGGTGACCAGCAGGGCGCTGTCCTGCACCACTCCCACAACCCCGTTGATCTCCACCCGGTCGCCCTCGCGGAAGGCGCGGGTGTAGATGAGCATCAGGCCACTGATCACATTGGAAGCCACCGCGCTGGAGCCCAGGGCCGCCAGCACCCCCACGAAGATGCCAGCCCCCTGGAAGGTGCGGCTGCCCGATCCCGGGATGTAGGGGTAGGCCATCACCAGCCCCGCCAGCAGCAGGCCGCCGGCCACCAGCCGCCCGGTGGGCAGGCCCCACTCCGGGTAGAAGCCGGGGATCTGCAGGCGCCCGCCGGCGATCTCCCCGAACCAGGCGTTGCTCGCCCGGATCGACAGCCCGGTGATCGCCAGGATCAAGGCGATGCTGATCAGGTTGGGGATGGAGTCCACGACCCCGCCCAGGAGACCTTCCACCTGCTGCAGCAGATGGGAGCGGAGGCCCTCCGCCATCGCCTGGGTCGGCGGGAAAAGCCCCAGCAGCAGCGGGATCAGGAGGTAGCTGATCAGCAGGAGCAACGCCCAGTGGCCGCTTCGCCGAAACCACTGCAGCAGCTCCCGCAGCTGGGGCTCATCCAGCAGGTGGATGTCGCCGATGCGCAGGGCGGGCAGGCGGGCCTCCAGGGACAACCATCGCGACAGGCGGAAGTTGAGCAGGATCTGGCCCCGCACCCAGAGCACGTACAGCAGCAAAACCGCCAGGGCCAGGGCCGTGCCGCGCATCCAGGCGGTCGGGTTGTTGGTGGTGCGGTACTGGCGGATCGCGCCCCGCAGCTGGTCGCGGTAGCGCTCGGCCAGGGCGGGCCGGTCGCTCTGGAAGGCCGCCGCCGCCCGATCGTCGACGGCGAACAGAGGCTGGAAGCGGCCCCCGGGCTTGGCCAGGCCCACCATCGAGTAGGGAGGGTCTTCGCGCACCTGCAGCATGGCGGGCTCGACGGCCGGGTCCTGGGCCAGGCGCAGCAAGGCCGCCGAAGCGCGTTGGGCCACCTCCTCCGGGCGCTGGGCGCCGGCCACCCGGCGCAGCTCCAGCACGGGATGCCCCTCCAGGCGCACCCACACCGGGGCGGGGGTCGGCGTGGAGCGGGCCAGCGGCCAAGCCAGGACCAGAACCAGCCCCAGCAACCCCGGCAGCAGCCCCCGCAGAACCCAGCCCCGGGGGCGCCTCCGAATCGAAGGCCTGCGCGGATCCATCCGGCCCCCTCCCTCAGCGCTCCAGCATCGCGCCCGGCCGGTTCCCCCTTCCCCGGGCTGCCAGCACCGCCTCCGCCACGGTGAGATCGAAGCGGGTGGTGAGCTTGATGTTCGAGGGGGGGGCCTCCAGCACCTGCACCGGCCATCCAAGCCGCTCGTACAAGGCCGCGTCATCGGTGACGCTCCAGCCCTCCGCCCGGGCGCGCTCATGGGCTTGGCGCAGCTGCGCCACGGCGAAGGCCTGGGGCGTCTGGGCGGCCCAGAGTCGCTGGCGATCTGGCGTGGCGGTGATCGTGCCGGCCTCGTTCACCTCCTTGATCGTGTCGGTGACGGGGGTGGCGGCGATCACCCCGGCCCCCGCCGCTGCCGCCGCCCGCAGGGCCTCGCCGCACGCCTCCAGAAGCCCGGGCTCCACCAGGGCGCGAGCCCCGTCGTGGATCAGCACCAGCTCGGCGGCGGCGGGGAGCGCCGCCAGCCCCAGCTTCACCGACTCCTGCCGGGTCTCCCCGCCGAGAATCCACTGCACCGGCACGGCACCGGCACGGGCGGCGCGGGCTTCTGCCACCAGGGCCGCGATCGCCGCGGCATCCACCGGCTGGCCGATCACGCCGACCCAGAGGATCGCCGGGCAGGCCAACGCCGCCTCCAGCGTCCAGGCGAGCACCGGCTTGCCCGCCACCGGCAGGAGCAGCTTGTTGCCCGGAGCTCCCATGCGGCGGCCGCTGCCGGCGGCGGCGATCAGCAAATGCACAAGACTCTTCCCCCGCAGGAGCGAAACAGAACGGATTCGCTCCATACAATCAGCCCGAAGCCCCACCCCGCCCGATGCGAGCCCTCTTCCTCCTTCCGGGCGACAGCAGCCGCCAACTGCAAGCCCTACCCGCCGTTGCTGCGGTAGCCGACCAGCTGGGTTTTGCCATCCAGGTGGCCTGCTCGCCTGCCGCCGCCCCCGTGTGGAAGCTGCTGCCGGCGGTGGAGAAGGTGATCCCCTTCAGCTTCGACGACGCCACCCTGGCGGATTGGGCCAACCTGCTGGGCTGCGTCCGCGAACCCGACTTCCAAGCCTGCATCAACCTCGCCGGCGGCCGTCAGGTGGACCTGCTGCTCTCGATGAGCCACATCCCCGCCCGCATCGCCCGCAACGGCTTCTCCGCCACCGCGCGGGTGAGCGTGCCCGAGGCGATGTGGCCAGCCCAGGCCCTGGCCGCCTACCTCCAGCCGATCGGCGTGCACCTCGAGGCTTCCGCCTACCGGCTCAGCCTGCCGAAAGCGGGGCTGGCGGAGGCGGTGGCTGCGCTCCCCCCCGGCGATGGCCCCATGCTGCTGCTGGCCCCTGCGGGGGTGCCGGGGGACTGGCCGGAGAATCACTGGCAGGAGCTGCCCGACACCATCCGCCGCCGGCTGCCCGCCCTGCGCACCCTTCGCCTGCCCCCTGGCACCGTCTCGGTGCCGGAACGGGCCGCTCGCATCGCCGCCAGCGACGTGGTGCTCGCCAGCGACCCGGTGAGCGAGGAGCTGGCCCTGCTCTGCGGCGTGCCCCTGGTGGCCCTCGGTCGGGCGGAGGACAGCCTGCCCGCCCGCGCGGGGGTGAAAGGCTTGAGCGCCGCGGACGGTTTGGCGGCCCTCTCCCCCGAGGCGGTGCTGGCAGCCCTGGGGTTGGGCTGAGGGGCGATGAGGTTGCGGCTCCGCTCCCGTCGCCGGCCGCCCTCCACCCGCATCCGCCACCCCTGGCTGATGCCGGTTTTGCTGCTCACGCTGGTGGTGAACGCCTCTGCCATCGGCTACCGCCTCACCGAGGGCTGGGATTGGGGAGACTGCTACTGGATGGTGGCGATCACCATCCCCACGATCGGCTACGGCGAGGTGGAACCCCTCAGCACCGCCGGAAGGGTGGTGACGGTGTTCTCCATCGTCGGCGGCCTGATCGTGGGGCAGCAGACGGTGCAGACCCTGCTCGGTCTGACCGGATCCGGCTACTTCCGGCGCCTGCAGGAGCGCCGCTTCCTTCTCTGGCTCCATGACATGAAGGACCATGTGATCGTCTGCGGCTACGGCCGCATCGGCCGCGAGATCGCCGCCCAACTCAGCCTCGAGGGCACGCCGATGGTCATCCTGGAGATGGACTCGGAGCGGAAGGAGGCGGCGGAGGAGAAGGGCTTTCCGGTACTGCTGGCCGACGCCACCCTCGACGAGACCCTGATCGATGCGGGCATCCTCCGCTGCCGGGCCCTGGTGGCGGCGCTGCCGAATGACGCCGCCAACGTGTATGTGGTGCTCAGCGCCCGGGCGATTGCCCCCAAGATCCGCCTGATCGCCCGCTCCGATAGCGAGGAGGCGGAGCGCAAGCTGCGCCAGGCCGGCGCCGACCAGGTGGTGAGTCCTTACGTGGCTGGCGGCCGCACCATGGCCGCCACCGCCCTGCGGCCCCTGGCGGTGAACTTCATGGATCTGCTGGCGGGCTCCGATTGTGAGGTGGAGGAGTTTCAGCTCAGCGACGATCCAGCCCGACTGGGCGACTTGAACGGCCGCAGCCTGGCCGACCTCGACCTGCGGGGCCGCACCGGCGCCCTGGTGCTGGCGATCCGCACGCCAGCCCCCGCCCTGATCAACCCCTACACCTACCGCGGTTCCCCTTACAGCAGCGGCCCCACCCTGGTGGCCAACCCCGGCGGCGACATGAAGCTCGCCGCCGGTCAGCTGATGGTGGTGATGGGCAGCAAGAAGCAGCTCGCCCTGTTCCAGGAATTGCTCGGCAAGGCGGTGGTGGGCGTGGGCCAGATGCCGGCCTGAGCGCCGTCCTGCGGGGGCATACGATCGCCGCGCCGCTGCCGCCGCCTCCCGCCATGACCCTTGCCACGCCCCCCGCCGCCGGCAGCGACGCGGCCCCGCTGGCAGGTCAGGTGGCCCTAGTCACCGGCGCCAGCCGTGGCATCGGCAGCGCCATCGCCCGGGAACTCGCCCGCTCGGGCGCCACCGTGGTGGTGAACTACGCCAGCTCGCCCGAGGCGGCCGCCGGCGTGGTGGCCGCGATCGAGGCGGAGGGGGGTCGGGCCTGGAGCCATCGCGCCAACGTCGCCGACGAGGCCGAGGTGGAGGGGCTGGTTCAGGCGGTGCTGGAGCGGGAGGCCCGGCTCGATGTGCTGGTCAACAATGCGGGCATCACCCGCGATGGCCTGCTGCTGCGCATGAAGAGCGCGGACTGGCAGAGCGTGATCGACCTCAATCTCACCGGCTGCTTCCTCACCACCCGAGCCGTCGCCCGGGGGATGCTGCGGGCCCGCAAGGGTCGCATCATCAACATCACCTCCGTGGTGGGGCTGATCGGAAACCCCGGCCAGGCCAACTACAGCGCCGCCAAGGCCGGGTTGATCGGCCTCACCCGCAGCAATGCCGCCGAGTTCGCAAGCCGGGGCGTCACCGTCAACGCCGTGGCGCCCGGCTTCATCGAAAGCGACATGACCGCCTCCCTCGACGCCGAGCCGATCCTGAAGGCGATCCCCCTGGGCCGGATGGGGCGAGCCGAGGAGGTGGCCGGCGCCGTGCGCTTCCTGGCCGCTGATCCCGCCGCCGCCTACATCACCGGGCAGGTGCTGTCGGTGGACGGCGGCATGGTGATGCGCTGAGGCGGCAGCCTGCTCCCCCCTACTCCGTCGGACGGGTGCCCTCCCCCGCCGAGAGGGGCTGGGCCAGGTCGTCCCGCATGCGCCGGATGCGCTGCAGCAGCCGTAGACGGCGGCTGCGGGCGGTGATGGTCAGGAACAGCCGCACCGGCACGTACACCAGGGCCATCACCAGCCCCAGCACCGTGATGGTGATGAACACCATCCCGTTGGCGGAGGTGGCGGGGCCGAGGCCGCTGTCGGCCGCGCCGGCCACGGCCCCCTCAATCGCGCTCTGCAACAGCTCATCCATGGGGCGAACCTACCGGCCCGGCGCCATTTCCGCAGGGAGGGGGGAGGGCCGGGCCGGTTACGGCAATCCCCACCGGTGCTGGCCAAGGGCCGCCCCAGCGGCGTGGGAGGCTTGCCTTTCCATTGGGATGGCGCCCGAACGATGGCCAAGCTGATCCGATTTGCTGACGATTCCCGCGAAGCCCTCGAGCGGGGCGTCAACGCCCTGGCCGAGGCTGTACGGGTGACGATCGGACCGCGGGGTCGCAACGTGGTGCTCGAGAAGAAGTATGGCGCTCCCGATGTCGTCAACGACGGGGTGACGATCGCCAAGGAGATCGAACTGCCGGATCCCTTCGAAAACCTGGGGGCCAAGCTGATGCAGCAGGTTGCCTCCAAAACCAAGGACAGCGCCGGCGATGGCACCACCACCGCCACGGTGTTGGCCCAGGCGATGGTGCGCGAGGGCATGCGCAACGTCACCGCCGGAGCCAACCCGGTGGAGCTGCGCCGCGGCATGGAAAAGGCGGTGGCCCAGGTGGTGGCGGGCCTGCAGGCGGAGTCCAGCCCCGTTTCCGGCGACGCGATCCGCCAGGTGGCCAGCGTCAGCGCCGGCAATGAGGAGGAGATCGGCCGGATGATCGCCGAGGCGATGGAGAGGGTCAGCGCCGATGGCGTGATCACCGTGGAGGAATCCAAGTCCCTGGCCACCGAGCTGGAGGTGACCGAAGGCATGGCGTTCGACCGGGGCTACAGCTCCCCCTATTTCGTCACCGATCAGGAGCGGCAGGAGGTGGTCTACGACAATCCCTTCCTGCTGGTGACCGACCGCAAGATCGCCTCCGTGGCCGATCTGGTGCCCGTGCTGGAGGCGGTGAGCCGCAGCGGACGACCACTGGTGATCCTGGCGGAGGAGGTGGAGGGGGAGGCCCTGGCCACGTTGGTGGTGAACAAAACCCGCGGCGTTCTGCAGGTGGCTGCCGTGCGCGCCCCCGGCTTCGGCGACCGCCGCAAGGCAATGCTCGAAGACATCGCCATCCTCACCGGCTCCCAGCTGATCTCCGAGGACCGGGCGATGGTGCTGGAGAAGGTGGGTCTGGGGGATCTGGGAAGCGCCCACCGGATCACGATCCGCAAGGACGAGACCACCATCGTGGCGGATGAGTCCCGCAAGTCCGCCGTCAACGACCGGGTGGCGGCGATCAAGCGCCAGCTGGCCACCACCGATTCCGACTACGACCGTGAAAAGCTCAACGAACGCATCGCCAAGCTCGCCGGCGGGGTGGCCGTGATCAAGGTGGGCGCCCCCACCGAGACCGAGCTGCGCAACCGCAAGCTCCGCATTGAAGACGCCCTCAATGCCACCCGGGCCGCCGTGGAGGAGGGGATCGTTCCCGGAGGTGGATTCACCCTGTTGACCCTCGCCGATGCGCTCGTCCCCCTGGCGGAGGCCTGCAGCGGCGACGTGCGCACCGGCGTGGAGATTGTGCGCCGCGCCCTCTCGGCCCCCGTGCGACAGATCGCCGTGAATGCCGGTCGCGACGGCGAGGTGGTGGTGGAGCAAATCCGCCTGCAGCGCAAGGGCTACAACGCCCTCACCGGCAACTACGAAGATCTGCTGGCCTCCGGTATCGTCGACGCCGCGAAGGTGCTGCGCCTTGCCCTGCAGGACGCGGTGTCCATTGCCTCACTGCTGATCACCACCGAGGCCGTGATTGCAGACAAGCCCGCACCCGCCGCCGCCCCGCCAGCCGGAGATGGCGGCATGGGGGGAATGGGCGGCATGGGCGGCATGGGAATGGGCGGCATGGGCGGCATGGGAATGGGCGGCATGGGCGGCATGATGTAATCGGCTCCGCGTCAGAGGGTGTCCACGAGCCGCGCGTGGATTCGACACACGTTCATCGCCTGCCGGGGCGGGTTGCTGCATAACTTGCCCAGCTCCCGGTTCAGGGCCTGCATCTGCTCCACGGTGTGGGGGTTGAGCGGCAGCCCCAGGAGCAGGCCACCGAATACGGCCATGCCGGGCAGGGAACTCCCCATGCGGTGAAGGGATCTCCACCCTCGCCCCAGAAGGCTTCGGCTCGGGCCTCTCGGGCGGGGCGCCAGGGAATGCCTCTCGCCTTCCCTGCGGCTGGAGGGGGTGGGGGTCATGCCCGGTGGGGTGGGTCGGAATCTCTTCCATGGTGCGCCCCCGGGGGGCGGCCGGGGTGTCGAGGTCTAGAAAAGTTGTGCCCCCCACCCGCTTCCCTCAGCCCCCCGCCATCGCCCGCACGTAGGCCTCCACCTGCAGATCCACCCCCGTGATGGCCGTACCCACCACCACCGCATCGGCCCCCAGGGCCAGGGCTCGGGCCGCTTGCGCACCGCTGGCGAAGCCCCCTTCGCCGATCAGGCGCCGCTCCGGCGCCAGCCCCTGACGCAGCGGCCCGAGCAGATCCCAGGCAGGCGGGCGGCAGTTGGCGGTGCTTTCGGTGTAGCCGTACAGCGTGGTGCCGATCCATTCACATCCCAGGGCTCCGGCCCGCAGACCGTTGGCTATCGTGTCGATGTCGGCCATCAGCGGGGCCCCCAGCTCGCCGTGGGCCCGCGCCACCAGCTCCGCCAACTGCACGCCGCCCGGCCGGGGTCTGTCGGTGGCGTCGAGAGCCACCACGTCGGCGCCG
>JBIPMZ010000128.1:0-6707 GCA_044376165.1 Cyanobium sp. | reverse complement strand
GTGCAGAAGCCCGCAAGCTGCGCGAGCGCTACAACAAGCTCTGCGAACGCCCCGACGACGGCCTCACCCCTGAGGAACGGGAGGCCAAGGATTCGATCCGCCGCGAGCAATTCGCCTACAACCAGCTGCGCAAAGACCTCGACGGCCGCCCTCTGCTGGCGATGCTCACCGACGAGGGCTTCCTGCCGAACTACGCCTTCCCGGAGGCGGGCGTCACGCTCAAATCCGTGCTCTGGCGCAAGCTGCCTGGCCGCACGGGCGATGGCCGGCGCAGTGAGGAGCTGCCCGCCCTGAGCTACGAACGCCCCGCCAACGTGGCCATCCGCGAGCTGGTGCCCGATGGCCAGTTCTATGCCCAGGGCCGCCGCGTCAAGGTCGATCAGGTTGATCCCAACCTCAACCAACCCGAGCGCTGGCGCTTCTGCCCCTCCTGCTCCTACGCCGCTCGCGAAACCGACGACGACTTCGGCCGCAAGGAATGCCCCCGCTGCGGCAACAGCGGTTATGCAGACCACGGCCAGGTCAAGGAGATGGCCCGCCTGCGCCAGGTGCAGGCCACCACGGAAGACGCCCGCAGCCGCTTCGGCGACGACAGCGACGAGCGCAACCCGCTGTTCTTCCACCGCGAGCTGTTGATCGTTCCCGACCACAGCCGCCGCGAGATCTCGCTGGCGATCGCCGATGAAGAGTTTCCCTTCGGGGCCGAATACCTGGCGAGCACCACCTTCCGCGAGATCAACTTCGGCGAGCAGGCGGTGGTGGGTGCCAGCCATGCGATCGCCGGCAAGGCCCTCAAGGTGAAGGGCTTTGAGCTCTGCCGCAGTTGCGGCAAGGTGCAGCGCGGCCCCGCCAAGGCCAGCAACCACACCTGGGGCTGCAGGTATCGCGACAAGCCCGATGACGCCCAGCTGCGCCAGCTGCTGTTCATGTACCGGGAGTTCAACTCAGAAGCCCTGCGCTTCCTGCTGCCTGGCGCCAGTTTCTGGGATGAAGCCGGTCAGCCCTCCTTCGTCGGTGCCCTGCATCTGGGGCTGCGGCAGCGTTTCGGCGGCAAGGTGGATCACCTCCAGTCGGCCCTGGGAGAGGAACCCCAGCCCGGCAGCCAGCAGCGCAAGACCTTCCTCTATCTGTTCGATTCAGTGCCTGGCGGCACCGGCTACGTGCGCCAGCTGATCGAGGCCGGTGGTGCGGATCTACGCGCGGTGTTTGAGCAATCGCTTCAGACCCTGCAGGCCTGCTCCTGCCGTGATGGCTGCTATCGCTGCATCTTCATGTACCGGCAGCGCTTCGATCGCGAGCGCACCAGCAAGCGCCGCGCCATCGAACAGCTGCAAACGATCCTGAACCGCTGGGAGGAGCTGCAGCCCTCAGAGCGCAGCCTCTCGGAGGTGGTGATCAACACCCGCGCTGAAAGCGAGCTGGAGCTGCGCTTCATCGAGAAGCTGCGAGAGGGCAAGGGCAAGCCACCGGGTGTCACCGTCACCCTGCGGGATGACTTCATCAAGGGCAACAAGGGATATCTGCTCACGTTCAACAGCGGCGCCAGCGTTGTGAGCTGGAAGGTGGAGCAGCAGGTGCCGATCGGGGAAGCAGAGGGTGTTCGCGCCTTTTCCCGCGCCGATTTCCTGTTCACCCCCACCGCCGGCGGCAAGCCCATCGCCGTCTACACCGATGGCTGGGAATACCACCGCGGCCGCCTTGCGACCGATGCTGAGCAGCGTATGGCCCTGCAGCGCAGCGGCCGCTACCTCCTCTGGGCCCTCAGCTGGGACGACGTGGTGGAAGCGCCGCCCACCGCCCAGGCGCCGCTGGATCCCAATGGCCTGGCGGTGGGGGTCATCCCCGCGTTCGCCAACAAGCCAGAAACCTTCATCGAGCGCTGGTGGCCCCAGCCCCTGCTCGACAGCCTCACCTCGGCGCCGCCGCTGATGCCACGGCAGGCGCAGCTGGCCAGCAGCCTGCAGCTGCTGATGGCCTACCTGGCCAACCCATCAGAGGCGTTGTGGCAGGGCATGGCGCAGCAGTTCTGCCTGGCCCAGGCCTCACCCCTGCCCATCGAGACCCCCGAGCTGATGGCCCCAGCCACTGCCCTCCGGCTCGATGCCCACGTGCAGGAGTGGCAAGGAACGGAGCCTTCACGCCGCGTGGGACAACACTTGTCTCCTGCTCCTGGCCTGCAGATCCTCAACCTGGTCGACATGGGTCTGCATGAGCGCCGCCATCCAGCCGCCAGCTTCCGTGCCATTCACTTCGAGCCGGATCCGAACGCCTCTGAGCAACAGCAACAGGCCAGGTGGCGGGAGTGGCTGCGCCAGGGCAATCTCTTTCAGTTCCTGCCCCATCTGCTGATCTGCACCCCGGGCTGGGGCGGCAGCGAGCAAACCGCCGCGGTGGACTCGCCCCAGGTGTGGGTGGCGGCCGATCCGTCCAAGGCAGCTCCGGACGCCCAAGGTGGTCCGGATTCCGCCGCGGCTGAGCGGCAACGCGCCTGGAAAGAACTTGGCCGTTTCGCTCCTGCCGAGGCGCAGCCGCTCTTGGAGGCCTTGGAGGCAGCCTGGCAGGACAACGACCGCCCTCTGCCTGAGCAGGCCTTTGAGCTGGAGGGCCCCCGCCGCGACGTGCTCGCCCAGGCAGAACTGGCCTGGCCCGAGCAACTGCTGGCGGTGGTGAGCGATCCAGTGGACGCGGAAGCCTTCACGGCCGCGGGCTGGCGCTGCTGGTCGTTGGAGGATCCCCCCGGCGGTACGGCCGCCGCGCTCGGCGACGCGCTCAGACCCTCCTGATCCACGACCCAATCCCCGCACCCCTGACCAACCCGCCATCCATCGCCTCCAAAGCCCAGTACCTGCCATGAGCGAACCCCGCCTGACCGTTGCCCTCTCCAACGACTTCTTCAAGGCGTTCGGCCGGTTGCCGGAGAAGGCGCGCGGCAAGGTGGCCACCTTCATCTCCAAGTTCCGTGCCAACCCCCGCAGTCCGGGGCTGAACTATGAGCGCATCGAGGGCGGCAAAGATCCTTTCATCCGCTCAGTCCGCGTCGATCAGGACATCCGCTGCATCGTGCGTGCCCCCGATACAGGCGACACCTATGTCCTGCTTTGGATCGACAAACACGACGCCGCCTACCAGTGGGCTCGGCGTCGCACCTGCCATGTGAACCGCGTCTCCGGTGCCCTGCAGGTGGTGGACGTGGAGGCTGCCGAAATGGCTGTGGGTGATGCAATTGCCGCTGCCGTCAGCGAGGTGCTGGCCAATCAGGCCCCTGTCGTCCAGCCGGCGCCATCGCCTTCGGTCGCAGCTCCATCCGCTTCGGCGACGGCACAAGCCATGGTCGGGTCACTGTTTGCCCATTGCGGCGACGACCAGCTGATGCTCCTCGGCGTCCCCGAGGCCCTGCTGCCCGCCGTGCGCGCCGTCACCACTGAAGAGGCCCTGAGCCGTCTGATCGAGTGGGTGCCGCAGGACTGCGTCGATGGCCTGATCCTTCTGGCCGATGGCAAGCCGATCGAAGTGGTGATCGAGGAGCTCGAACGACAGCGACCTGCCGCCATTGACCCCACCGATGTGGCGGCGGCCCTGGAAACGCCGGAGAGCAAGTCCGAGTTCCTGGTGATCACCGACGACGACGTGCTGGAAGCCATGCTCTCGGCACCGCTGGAGCGCTGGCGCGTGTTTCTCCACCCCAGCCAGCGCCGTCTTGTCGAGCGTCAGTGGAGCGGTGCGGTGCGGGTTCTGGGCGGCGCCGGCACCGGCAAGACCGTGGTGGCCATGCACCGGGCCCGCTGGCTGGCCAACGAGTTGATCAAAACCAGCTCCCCCGGCCGGGTGTTGTTCACCACCTTCACCCGCAACCTCGCCACCGACATTCGCGCCAACCTCACCAAGATCTGCAGCCCCGAGGAACTGCAGCGGATCGAGGTGATTCATCTCGATGGCTGGGTGATGACCTTCCTCAAAGGGCAGGGTCTGCAGGTGCGCGTGTTCAACGAGGAAGCCCGAGACAGCTGCTGGAGCCTGGCCATGGATCTGGCCGACACCTCGCTGGGTCTGGATGAGCGTTTCTATCGGGAGGAGTGGCAGGACGTGGTGCTCGCCCAGGGCTGTCGCAGCCGCGACGAGTATCTGATGGCCCGCCGCGTCGGACGCGGCACACGCCTGAACCGCCAGCAGCGCACCCAGATCTGGCCGGTGTTTGATGCGGTGCGGGCCGAATTCCGCCAGCGGGGGCTGTGGGAGCCGGAGGAGGCCAAACAGATCGCCGCCGACCTGATCCACAAGGCCGATCGTCCGCCGCTCTATGCCGCCGTGGTGGTGGATGAAGCCCAGGACCTTGACGTGGCTTCCTTCTCACTGCTACGGGCCCTGGTGGGCGAGCCCCACGCCAACGATCTGTTCATCGTCGGGGATCCCCACCAGCGCATCTATGGCAAGCCGGTGGTGCTCAGCCAGTGCGGCATCAACGTGCGCGGCCGCGCCCGCAAGCTGCGCATCAACTACCGCACCACCGAGGAAACCCGCGCCTGGGCCACCGCCGTACTCCAGGGACTCGATTTTGACGATCTCGACGGGGGCAGTGATCCATCCAGCGATTACCGCTCCCTGCTCCACGGCGACCAACCCCTAGTTCAGGGCTTCGAGGATCCCGGAGAGGAGCAGCGTTTCCTGGTGAGCACCCTGCGTCAGTTGCGCGAGGAGCAGCAGTCGCTGGCCTCCACCTGCGTGGCAGCCCGCACCAACAAGGGAGTGGAGAAACTTGAAGCCCTGCTTAAAGGCGAGGGGTTCGCCACCCGAGTGATCAAGGCTGAGGAATCCGATGATCCCAGCGATCCTGCGCTGCGGCTCGCCACCATGCATCGGGTCAAAGGGCTGGAATTCGATCAGGTCTTCCTGCCAGCCCTGGATGCCTCCCAGATGCCCCTGCAGGTGGAGCTCAACAAACGGCCCGATGCCCTCTCCCGCGAGCTGTTCGAGCAGCAGGAGCGCTCCCTGCTGCATGTGGCGGCTACACGGGCCAAGAAGCGTGTGGTGGTCAGCTACAGCGGCAAGGCCTCACCCTTCATCGGGCGGAGCTGATCGCCGTGCTTCAGGCCAGGGCTTCCGGTTTACCCCGCCCAGGCGGCGATGCCGCCGATGCGGCCCGCACCATCGCCCTGCAGATGCTCGAGGAGCGCGGCCGCGGCGCCGTGCTGGTGGGCGTGGCCCGGGTGGATGCGGTGCTGGAGAGTCTGCTGCAGGCCGTCCTGCGGCCGGCGCCCGGAGCCACCGACACCTTCTTCCAGCCCGATCGGCCCCTGGGCTCCTTCGAGCCATGCATCACCCTGGCGGCCCGGCTGGGGGTGATCGACCCGCTGGTGGAGCAGACCCTGCAGACCCTGCGGCGGGTGCGCAACGCCTTCGCCCACTCCACCACCACCGCCACCCTCCACGATCCCGGCCACACCGACCGACTGGCCCAGGTCTATGCCGTCGCCCGCGCCAATGCCCTCTGGGCGCCACTGGAGCGAATCCTGCAGGACCAGAGCGCCGGTGATCAACCCCTCGATCCCGCCCTGCGGGGTTACATCTTGGGTTCCCCTTGTGCTCCGCTCCCGGCCGGAGGAGGATCCGTTCCTGCTGCTGGAGTCCAGCTTGCGGGCGGTGCAGGAGATCCTCGTGAGGCGGCGGGGCTTGCCGCTTCTGCGCTGCTGGAGTGAGCAGCCCTATGGGGAGGAGGAGATCAGCCTGCTGGAGGAGGAGCTGTTGCCGGTGTTGCAGCACTGCCTGCTGCGGGTGGATGCGATCGATCAGCAGCTCCAGGCAGAGCAGGAGCAGCGCTGCCAGGCGGAGGCGGAGTGTGAGGCGTTGGGGGCGCTGCAGCGGCAGGGGGCCTGAGGGGGCACCGGCGGGGGGCAGGGCCGGGGCTGGGGAGGCTCAGTTTTCGATGTCGCTTGACAGCCTCTCCACCGAGCAGATCGCGGCCCTCTCGGCGCCTCTCGATCGCGCCCGCATGAGCTCCCGTGAGCAGGGCCGCGGCCGGGTGAGCTATCTCCGGGGCTGGGTGCTGATCGAGGAGGCCAACCGCATCTTTGGCTTTGACGGCTGGCAACGCCAGACCCTCTCCAACCGCTGCGTGAGCGAGGCTCAACGGCTCCTCGGCGCCAAAGGCGAGGGCCGGCCGCAGAAGGAAGGCTGGGGCGTGACCTACATCGCCCGCGTGCGCATCACCGTGAATGCCGGAGTCAAGGGCTGGCTCATCCGCGAGGGCACCGGCGTGGGCCACGGCATCGACGTGGATCTGGGCCTGGCTCATGAATCGGCGATCAAGCAGGCCGAAACCGACGCCATGAAACGGGCACTGGTGACCTTTGGCAATCCCTTTGGCCTGGCGCTCTACGACAAGCAGCAGCGGCAGGTGATCGGCCATGTGACTCCGGTGCGGGCTGGTAGTGGCGCCAACGCCCACGGCCCGGCCAATGGCGTGGTGCGCCGGCCGCAGGCCCCGCCCAACCCGGTGGCCGCGGCCTTCAACGGGCCAGCTCGGGCCACCAGCGCTGCAGCATCCAGCCCGGCGACCCAGCGGCCAGCCACCCAGCGCCCGGTGGTTCAGCCCCTGGCTCAGCCCCAGGCGGCCCCGGCACCGGCCCTGGATTCCCCCCTGGATCCGCCCACCATCCGCTCCCTCCAGGAGCGCATCCGGGGCCTCCTCCCGCCCCAGCTGGACGCTTTCT
>JBIPMZ010000127.1:0-6737 GCA_044376165.1 Cyanobium sp. | reverse complement strand
CTGCGTCCACCTGCGACCGCCGGGCAAGGGGTTTGCGCTGGCCCGCTCACCCTTCCAACGCAGCTCCAACGGGTTGGCCTCCGGCAACACCCGCTTGGAAGCCATCCTGGCGGGGATGTATGAGCTGATCGAGCGGGACGCCTACGCCCTGGCCCGCGCCCGCCCCGGTTTCTGGAGCCAGGGCGCCCGCGTCGTCGATCTGCGCGCCCTGGAGCTGCCGGAGGTGACCCCCCTGCTCTCAGCCTGCGCCGCCGCCGAGGTGATGGTGATGGTGCTGGACATGACCAGTGATCTGGGCGTGCCGGCTTTTGCCGCTCGCCTGTTCGATCTCGCCCATCCGGAAACCGGCACCGCCGTGGGCTATGGCTGCCACCTGGACACGGAGGTAGCCCTGGTGCGGGCGATCACCGAGGCGGTGCAGAGCCGGGTGGTGGTGCAGGTGGCGGGCTCGCGCGATGACACCACCAAATACGAACGCTGGACCATGGGCCTGTTCGCCAGCGAATTGGAGGGGGCTCGGCACCTCCAGGCGCAGGCCCGCCATGTGCCCGAGGTTCGCCGGGCCGGCCGCGGCTTCCGCGACGACTTTCACCTTCTCCTGGAGCGCCTGGCGGCGGCGGATCTACCCCAGGTGGGCGTGGTCGACATGCAAGAGCCTCCCTTCCCTGTGGCGGTGGTGCGGGTCGTGATCCCCGGCCTGGAGGGCATCTGCACCTTCCCCTCCTACAGCCCCGGCCCCCGGGTTCGGGCGCTGGCCGCCAACCCCTCGCCGTCCCCGTGAACGCCATGACCCACGTTGTTTTTGTCGGCCCGAGCCTCCCCGAACGCGAGGTGCGCCGTCTCCACCCGGAGGCGGTGATCCTGCCCCCGGTGCGCCAGGGCGACATCGTTTCCGTGTTGCGCGCCCATCACCCCTCAGCGATCGGCGTCATCGACGGGGTGTTCCTCAGCGTGCTCTCCGTCTGGCACAAAGAATTGCTCCTCGCCCTCGATGAAGGGGTGGCCCTCTACGGAGCGGCGAGCATGGGGGCCCTGCGGGCCGCCGAGTGCGCCCCCTTCGGCATGGTGGGCCTCGGCCGCATATACGACCGCTTCGCCGACGGCACCCTCACCCGCGATGACGAGGTGGCGGTGGCCCACGCCACGGCGGAGTTTGGCCATCGCACCCTCAGCGAGCCGCTGGTGAACCTGCGCTTCAATCTGGAAGACGCGGCCGCAGCCGGCGTGATCCCGGCGGAGCTGGCGGCGGCTCTGATCGCGGAGGCCGCCGGGGTGTATTTCCCCGACCGCTCCTGGCCGCGCCTGTTGGCCTCCCCGTTGCTGACGGATCACCAGCGTTCCGACCTGAAGGCCCACCTGCGCGAACACACCATCGACCACAAGGCCGCGGACGCCCGCCTGCTCCTGCGCGCCATGGCCTCCCGGGTCACCGACAAGGGGACCTCTCCCCCACCCGCGCCAGCCGTCGCGCCCTGGACCCTGGAGGACACCCACTACCTGCAGGCGTTGGTGGAGCGCGACCGCTGGACCCCGCGCCAGGGGGAGCCCATCAGCCAGGAGGCGATTGCCCGCCACGCCCTGGTGACGGATCCGCGGGCGCCGGAGCTGGTGCAGCGGGCCCTGGTGGATCTCCTGGCCCTGGTGGCCGCCCGCCATCTGGGGCTGGAGGCGGAGGGGGCCGAGCTCCAACAAGCGCGGGCCTCCTTCATGGCCGAACGGGCTCTGGCCACGGAGGACGACCTGGCGCGCTTCTGGGCCGACAACGACCTCACGGAGGCGGAAGGCGACCGGCTCCTGGCCGACCGGGCCACCCTCGACAAGGCCGTGGAGTGGCTGCGGCTCACCCGGTTCAAGCTGGGGGTGGTGCGGCCCCTGTTGGACGCCTACCGGCGCCAGGGGGAGTATCCGGCCCGCGCCGATGCCGCCGCCGCCGCCCAGCGCCTCCATGGCCGTGGCGCCGATGGCCTGCCTCCGCTGGTGCCGCTTCCCCCCATGGGCACGGCGGAGCAGGTGGCCCGCCACGGCCGGGAGACCGGCTGGCCCGTGCCCAAGGATCTGTTGGCCTGGAGCCAGCGGCATGGCTTCCAACATCCCAAGGCGCTGTTGATGGAGATCGAGCGGTCCCGACTGGCCCGCGACCAAGCTGTGGCCACGCAGCCCTTGGTGGGGGGCAGCAGCGGGGAGGACCATGGCCATGGGGGTTGAAGGTCCGGCCAGAGGGGCGCCTGGGGAGGAGGCGTGGCGGGGGGAGCTGGCGGAACTCCTCCCGGGGATCGCCCCTGTGCGCTCCCTCGGGCTGCGGCGAGCGGGTGCGGTGCTCCTGGCTCAGCGGGGGGAGGGGCTGGTGGTGGTGAAGGCCCTGGCCCACAAAAGCGGCCGCCGGCGGATCCAGCGGGGCGCCGCCCGCCGGGAGAGCGCCATGCTCCAGGCGGCCCAGGGCGCCCATGTGGTGCGCCTGGAGGCGGTGGCGATCGGCACCTGGTTCACCTTTCTGGTGATGGAACATCTGCCGCTGTCCACCCTGCGCGGGCGCCTGGGGGAGCCCTGGAGCGGGGTGGATCTGGTGGCCGCCGGCCTGGGGGTGACGGCCGCCCTCGCCCGACTCCATGGGGAGGGCATCCTGTTCAATGACTTCAAACCCCGCAACGTCGGGATCGCGACCACCACGAGCTCCGGAGCCGCGGGCGAGGAGGTGGTGAAGCTGATCGATTTTGGCCACGCCCGCACCCTGGCAGACACCCGGGCGCGCCACTGTCTCTGCGGCACCGTCGACTATGCGCCGCCAGAAGCCTGGGGCCCGGGGCGGATGGCAGCGGCCAGCGATGTCTGGGCCTGGGGGCGCTCCTGGCATCTGTTGGCGTCGGGCCACTACTTTGAGCGCATTGAAAACTTTCGACAGCTCCTGCAGGCGGGGCGTTCTCCCCTCCCCCCCGTGGCCCGGGTGAGCCGCTCTCCCCTCCCCCCCGGCCTGGCGACGCTGATTGACGCCGCCCTGGATCCAAACCCGGAGCGCCGACCAGCGAACGGGCAAGAGCTACAGGAACGGCTCCAGGAGATCGCTCGGGAGGAATGGGGGGATGCCTTGGGGAGCCTCTCCCGCTTTGCCCTGCCTCTCCAGGGGGATTCCATACCTGCCCTGACGTTGCGTTGAGAGGAGGCTGGCTCATGGCCGCTCGGCAAAACCGCGCCGCATGGCCTCCATGAATAGGCGCACGGCCAGGCTGTTGGCATAGGGTTTCAAAAATGGGGTACGAAATAGCACCGGCGCGGAGTAACAGCGATGTTTGACGCTGAGCTTCAAGAGTTGGACCGCTTCCTCCTGACGTCCGAGGGCCAACGCGGCCAAGCCCCAGTAGCCGATGGCCCCAACCTCGGCAACGGACTCCTTGCAGAGGGCCAGTGCCTGATCCAGAAGCTGATGGCTCCGCCGGCTCCTGTCACCCCGCGCCAGGGCATAGGCCGTCAGCGCCTGCACCCCCTGAAAGGGACGCTCCAGAAGACCCGAGTCGTTGATCAGGCCGGCCGCCTGCTCCGACTTGCCCTGGCTGGCTTTTATGACAGCCAGAAACAGCCGCGTGCCCACCATGCCGGAATCCACACGCAGCTGCTGGCACACAGCTTCTTCCGCAGCGGCGAGGTCGCCGAGGGCGCAATAGGCCATGGCCAGATTCATCCAGCCTTGGCAAAGGTCGTCCCGGACATGCTGATTCAACAGCCGCACAGCCGTTTCCGGCCGACCCGAAAACATGAGGTGGCGCGCCCAGGAATAGCGGGGCAGACCGCAGGGCAGGGTGTCCGCCAGCCAGGTTCCGTAGAGCTGCTGGGTGGTGCGCGGCTGCCAAAATAGAAGGCTTTGGATTTCCGCCTTGATGCCCAACCAACCGTCTGGCTTGCTGGGGAATTGCTCAAGGGTCAACAACTGACCCTGCACGGCTGGACGCACGTCGAGCGAGGAGCGCATACCCCAAAAACATTGCAATAACTGCAAATAACACAACTCAAGATATCCCTGCTCAAAACATGGATCATAATCAATGCTTTTCTTCAGCAAGGTTTCTTGACGACTGAGCTTATAGGGATCGCGCTGGGGCCAAAGGTCATGCGCCTCGCTATGAAACGGGTTGGCGGCGGCAACAGGCTCTCTTCGCATGGGCGGAAGGAGTGCTGGCGGCGCAGGCTCGATGGGCTGAACAGAAGCCACAAACATGTATCCCTGGCCGTGGATCGTACGGATGGCCTCCTGACCCAGGGGACCAAGGGCTAGCTCCTGTCGGAGACGGTGAACCATTAACGTCACATTATTTTGAGAAATCTGCTGCCTAACTTTCTGGCCATGAAGCTCTGCGGCGATCTGTTCACGACGCAATAGTTGATTCGCATTCTTGACAAATAGCACCAGCAAACGTTCCTGAAGAGCAGGCATGACCACCCGGACACCAGCAAGGATCAGCGCACCGCTGGCCTGGAGTTGGTAGGGACCAATCTGCCAGCCCTCAGGAGAAACCCGGCAGGCAGGACACTGCGCCTGGCTGACGTCCCGCAAGAGCAAGCGAGCCCGATCGAGGGTAGCGGGGCTGATACGCAATCCTCGCTCCAGCTCCAGCCGCAAACACAAGGCATCGCTGTTTTCAGCTTGCTTTTTACAATCCAACGTCCTCAACCACTCCAGCGTCACCTGCAACTTGCTGGCTTGCTGGTGCACATAAGGAGCTTCTGCACCATATCGGCTGATGATGCGAGCAACGGTATTGCGAGAGATGCCAAGTTCAGCCGCAATTTTTCTCTTACTCCAACCCGCTTTTTGACAGGCGAGGACTTGATCAATCTCCTCGAGAGTCTTCATCGGCATTCAAAAGCCAATCCAAGCAGATTGGCGATGATTGGCCTCTTAGATCTGTAGAATCCTGACCAAGTCCATAAGGGACCTGCCCCCTCAGCGGTCCACGGCAGCTGAGGAGGCAGGCCACAAACCGTAGCCCAGCGAACCGCGTGGCCTGTTCGGGAGCCTCAGGCGGGTGTCGGGGAACTGGCCGAAGAGACGGTCTACTCCCCCTGCCTCGCCTGGCCCGTGGCGCAGGGCACTTTAGCGACGGGGCTCGTGATTCAAACTTCTCAGGCCGGAATCCAGAGCCCAGCCGATCGCTCCGATCAGGAGCAGCACGGCGGTGAGTTCTCCGTAGGCGAGGCGATCACGGCAATCGAGGATCAAATAGCCCAACCCTGAGCTTACCCCCAGCATCTCGGCGGGTACCAGCACCACCCAGATCAAGCCCACAGCCACGCGCACGCTGGCCAGCAGGCTGGGCCGGATCGCCGGCAAGACGACGCGACCAACGATTTCGAGGGGCTCGGCGGCAAAGCTGCGGGCCACCTTGATGTACAAGGGATTGATAGTGCGCACGGCGGAGATGATGGTTAGCAGAATCGGCCACAGCGCCGCCACAGCCAGCAGGAAGAACACCGGGAGATCCCCCACCCCCAGCACCATCACGGCGATGGGCATCCAGGAGAGCGGCGAGATCATGCGGACGAATTGAAACACCGCAGAGGTGATCAGCTCCAGTCTGTGGTTCAGGCCCAGCAGCAGGCCCAGCGGGACGGCCAGCAGCACCGCGATCGCCAGGCCGGTGGCCACCCGCAGCAGACTGGCGGCGGCATGGCGGATCAGGACACCGGATTGCAGGCCGATCACCAGCTGCTGGATTGCGGACGGAGGCGAAAACTCCGCAATCACCGGCGAGCCACGCGAAAGCATCGCCACCAGAAGCCACCAAAGCACCAGACCCGCCAACAGGCCCAGCAACGGTAGGGCTGGCTGGTGGCGTTGACGACCTCGCACAGCCTCGTTGCGCTTTAACAGGATCATGTGAAGTCGATGAGTTCACTGCGCCTGAAGTTGGCCGGTAGATTGAAGGCTTTGACGCCGCCATTGAGGGCGATGGCTTTGCGAACAAACCGATCGGTAACCAGATCCCTGGCGACAAGATCGGGAGAGAGATTACGCAGAAAGGTGTTGTCGCCTTCCACCTGCGTCCTCTTGAGAAGCCGCACCAACTCCTGCGTATAGGAAGCAAAGGGGTAGGGTTGAAAGTCGATGCGCTTGTTTTTCCATTGTGGGTTTTGAATGGCTCTGGCTTCGATATAGGGCTTGCCGTAGGCCGTCAAGGCGCGCATCAACACGGCCTTGCTGTGCGGCGTGTAGTTACGCCCCCCCTCCTGGGAGAGGATGGCGGCCACTTCGGGGCGGTTGTCCTGCATCCAACGCTGGGAGGTCACGATGGCATTCACCACACGCTGGGTCCACTCGGGCCTGCGCTTCACATCCTCCTCGTGAACCAAAACCACGCAGCAGGCATGATCATTCCAAATGTCACCGGTGAAGCGCAGCACCCTGCCGATCTTCTTGCTTTCAGCCGCGGCGTTGAAGGGTTCGGCGACGATGTAACCGGCGATCTTTTTGCTGGCCAGGGCCGGCACCATCTCCGCCGGCGGCAGCACCACAAGATTGACCTCCCGTTCACTCAATTTAGCCTCGATCGGCTGCCGCACCACCTTGAGTCCATTCTTCTGCAGCAGTTGTTGGAGCAAAACATTGTGGATCGAGTACCAAAAGGGAATCGCCACCACCTGGCCGCCAAGATCGGAGGGCTTGGCGATGGTCTCCTGAACGGTGAGTGCGGAGCCGTTTGTATGATTCCAGGCCACCACCTTGGCGGGGAACTTTTTGCCATAACGCA
>JBIPMZ010000126.1:0-6738 GCA_044376165.1 Cyanobium sp. | reverse complement strand
GGCTGCCGCATCGTGCACCTCACCGGCCACAACGACCCGGAGGCCGGCCAGCCGACGCCGCCGCAGGTGGTGGAACGCCCCTTCAGCGACGAGCTGCCCGGCCTGCTGCAGCACTGCGACCTGGCGATCAGCCGGGCGGGGGCCGGCAGCCTGAGCGAGCTGGCGGTGTGCGGCACCCCGACGATCCTCGTGCCGTTTCCGGCGGCGGCCGATCGCCACCAGGACGCGAACGCCAGCGCCGCCGCCGCCCTGGGGGCCGCTGTGATCGTGTGGCAGCACCCGCCGGAGGGAGCGGCGCTGGAGGCGGCGCTCTGGCGGCTGCTCGGGCCGCGCTTGCGGGGTGCGACGGCGGCGGACGACCCGCTGACGGTGATGCGCCATGGCATGGAGCGGCTGGCGGTGCGGGATGCCGACCAGCGGCTGGCGGCGCTGCTCACCGGCTTGGCCGCGCCGCCGGGCTAAGGGGTCGCTCGTCAGCCCGGATCGGCCAGCCCGCCGCTCCCCTCGCGCCGCAGCGCCGCCAGCAGACGGCGGTTGCCTTGGCGCTCTTGCAGGCCGATCCGCCACCAGCACGCCCCCAAGCCCGGGAAGGAGCGGCAATCGCGCACCAGCACCCCGTGCCGCTCGGCCAGGGCGAGGCGCAGCGGCTCCAGCGAAGCGGCGCCGCGCACCAGGAGGAAGTTGGCGGCCGATGGCAGGGGGTGCAGGCCGGGGAGGGCGGCGAGACGCTGCGCCAGCCAGGGGCCCTCCCGGGCGGTCCAGCCCTGCACCCGCGCCTGCCAGCGCAAGAACGCCTCGCGATCGGCCAGCAGGCTCACCCCGGCCAGGGCCGCCAGGCCGTTCACCGGCCAGGGATCGCGCCAGGCCCTCCAGCGCTCCAGCCGCTCCGGTGCCGCCAGGGCATAGCCGAGGCGCAGCCCCGCGAGGGCGCAGAGCTTGGTGAGGCTGCGGATCACCACCAGCTGGGGATGGTCCGCCAGCAGGGGGAGGAGCGACTGGCGTTCACCATCGGGCACCAGCGGCAGGAAGGCTTCGTCGACGATCACCAGCGGGTGACGGGCCAGCAGCGGCGCGAGGGAGGCCCGACTCCAGAGCTGGCCGGTGGGGTTGTGGGGGTTGGTGATCCAGAGGGGCCCGGCCGGCTCGGGGTCGGCGAGGTCGGCGGGGAAGGGTTGGGGGAAGGTGGCGGGCCACGCCAGCGGCAGCGGCAGGGGCCGGCTCAAACCGCCCCAGCAGGCCAAGGCCCGGCCGTAGTCGGCGAAACCGGGGGTGGGGAGCAGGCTCACGCCGGCGCCGGCGGCATCCCGCGCCGCCCAGGTGAACAGCTCGGCGGCCCCGTTGCCGGGCAGCACCGCCGCGGCCTCCACCCCGTGGTGAGCGGCCAGGGCGGCGCGCAGCGCGTGGTACTCCCGGTCGGGGTAATCCCGCAGGGGAGATCCGGCCAGGGCGCGGCGCAGCCGGCGCGCCAGGCCGGGGGGAGGGCCGAAGGGCACCAGGGAGGCGCTGGCGTCCAGCAGGCGGTGGGGGGGGCAGCCCAGGCGGCGGGCGATGGCCTCGCGGTTGCCGCCGTGGATTTCGGGGAGCGGCTCCGGGGGCAAGGGCGGCGGGCCGGGCCTGTGCTTCGTAACACGGCCAGCCGCCGCCGCCGCGGCAGCAGAGACGCCCCGGATCCGCCAGGCTGGAGCTGCGCACCGCGCCCGCTCCGCCCCGTTCCCTTGGTCGCGTCCCCCCTCCAACCGGTGATCTCCGCGATCACCCGCGTGCTGCTCGGCAAAAACCACCAGGTGCGCCTCGCCCTGGCCTGCCTGCTGGCGCGGGGCCATCTGCTGATCGAAGACCTGCCGGGGGTGGGGAAGACCACCCTGGCGGAGGTGCTGGCCCGCAGCTTCCGCCTCGATTTCCGCCGCGTCAGCTTCACCAGCGACCTGCTGCCGGCCGACCTGACCGGCGTCAATGTGTTCGATCCCGACAGCGCCGCCTTTCACTTCCGCCCCGGCCCCCTCTTCTGCCAGGTGCTGCTGGCGGATGAGATCAACCGCGCCAGCCCCCGCACCCAGAGCGCACTGCTGGAGGCGATGGCGGCGGGTCGCGTCAGCGTCGACGGCACCGGCCACGAGCTGCCCCACCCGTTTCTGGTGATCGCCACCCAAAACGGCCTCGACCAGGGCGGCACCGCGCCCCTGCCGGAATCCCAGCTCGACCGCTTCTTGATGCGCCTCAGCCTGGGCTTTCCGGAGCGATCGGCGGAACGCAGCCTGCTGCAGGGGGAAGCGATGCGACCCGAGGCTCTGCAGCCGCTGATGGGGCCGGAGGATCTGCTGCGGCTGCAGGCGAGCGCTGCGGCGGTGCACGCCAGCCCGGCCCTGCTCGACTACCTGCTGGATGTGCTGGCCCGCAGCCGGGATGGCAGCCAGCGGGGCTTTCCCCTCTCCCCCCGCGCCGGCCTCGGCTTGCTGGCGGCGGCGAAGGCCTGGGCGCTGATCGAAGGCCGCGACCACGTGCTGCCCGACGATGTGCAAGCGGTGCTGGCGCCGGTGTGCGAGCACCGGCTGGATGGCGGGCACCCCGGCGGCGGCACGGCGGAGTTGAGCCGCCAGCTGCTGGCGGGTGTGGACAGCCTGCGCTGATGTCCTTCGGTCGGCCCCTGGACGGCCCGCAGGTGCGGCTGGGCCTGCGCAATCTCTACATCCTGCCCACCCGCTTCGGCTGGTTGTGGCTGGGGGGAGCGGTGCTGCTGCAGCTGGTGGGCATCCAGCTGCAGCGCAACGGCCCGCTGCTGCTCAGCTTTTTGATGCTCGGGCTGTTTCTGCTCACCCTGCACCTCACCCACTTCAACCTGCAGGGTGTGGAGCTGGCCTGCGGGGATCCGCCGCCGGGCTTCGCGGAGGGTTCGCTGGCCTATCCGCTCACCCTGCGCAACCGCAGCCGCTGCGAGGGGGTGCAGCTGCGCTTTGAGGGGGGGGAGTTTGGCGCCGCCCGCAGCCTCGATCCCGGCCTGCATCGCCTCACGCTGCCCTGGATGCCGCGGCGGCGGGGTCTCCAACCGCCGGGCTGCCTGCGGCTGCAAACCACCGCCCCGCTGGGGTTGTTCGTCTGCTGGTCGCGGTGGCGGCCGAGCGTTGCCCAGCTGGTCTATCCGGCGCGGGTGGCGGGGGTGGTGCAGCAGCTGCCCCGGGCCGACGAACCCGCCGGCGCCTTGGCCCGCGACCGGGCGCGGCGCGAGGGCAGCGAGGAATGGCACGACCTGCGGCCGCATCGACCGGAGGACTCCCCGAGCCGGCTGGCCTGGTCGCTGGTGGCCCAGGGGCGGGGCAGCTTCAGCAAGCGGTTCGTCGGCCCCGGCCAGAGCCCGCCCCTGCTGGCGCCGGATCCCGCCCTGCCGATCGAGCAGGCGCTGGAGCACCTGAGCGAGCGGATCTGGCGGCTCCAGGGCCAGGGCGCGAGCTACGGGCTGGTGCTGCGGGGGGAGCAGATCCCGATCGGCAGCGGCAGCGCCCACCGCGACCGCTGCCTGGCGGCCCTGGCCCGCTGCCCGTGAGATGAACCGCGCCGCCCCGCTGTTGCAATGGCTGACGATGGGCCTGCTGGGCCTGGGGCTGGCCGCGGTGCCGTGGAACCAGCTGCTCGGCGGGCTGGCGATCGGGCTGGGGGCGCTGACCGCCCTGAAGCTGTGGGAGGCCCGCAGCGTGCGGGAGCGGCGGCTGGTGGGGCTGCTGCAGCTGGTTGGCGCGGGGCTGCTGGCCTCCCTGCAGGGCGACCTGGCGGGCAGCCTGCTGCAGGGTTTGGCTTCCCTCGGCGCCCTGGCGGGGCTGCTGGCGTTGGAGTTGGGGGAGGGGCTGGGCTGGCAGGTGCTGGTGCGGCGCTCCGCCCTGCTGGTGCTGGCGACGCTGCCGATGGCGCTGGTGCTGTTCCTGCTGCTGCCGCGGCTGGGGCCGTTCACGGTGCTCGAGTCGGGCCGGGGGGCGGGGGCGACCACGGGGCTGAGCGAAACCCTGGATCCCGCCTCGATCGCGGAGCTCTCCTCCAGCCAGGCGCCGGCGGCGCGGGTGGCGTTTCCGCAGGGGAATCCACCACCGGCGGGGCAGCGCTACTGGCGGGTGCTGGTGCATGAGCGCTTCGATGGCCGCAGCTGGAGCCCAGACGACGACCTCCGCCCCTCCCCCCGCGCCGCCCCGGCGGCAGCGGCGGCGGGCGGCAGCCCGCAGATCTGGCTGGAGGAGGCGAGCGGTCTGCCGGCGGTGCCCTGGGGTGGCAGCGGCCGCCCGGTGGGTTCGGAGCTGCGCATCGACCGCCTGGGCCAGCTGCGCGCCAGCGGCCCCAGCAGCCAGCGGCGGGTGTACACGGTGCTGGACGACGGCGCGGAGGCCCTGTGGCGGCGCCTGCCCCCCAGCCCGTCAGACCTGCAGCTGCCGGTGGGGCGCAACCCGCAGCTGGAGGCCTTGGGCCAGCGGTGGAGCGCCCTGGCCACCCCGTTGGAGCGGGTGGTGGTGGCGGAGCGCTGGTTTCGCCGCCAACCCTTCCGCTACACGCTGCAACCGGGCACCCTGCCGGACCGGGCGCCGCTGGATGTGTTTCTGTTTGAGCGGCGCGAGGGTTTTTGCGGCCACTACGCCAGCGCCTTCACGGCCCTGATGCGGGCGGCTGGTGTTCCGGCCCGGGTGGTGAGCGGCTATCGGGGCGGCGACTGGGTGGTGCCCCTCGGCGGGATGGGCTTCCTCGACATCCGCCAGGGCCATGCCCATGCCTGGAGTGAGGTGTGGCTGCCGGGGCAGGGCTGGCGGTCGATCGATCCCACCGGCTGGGTGCCGGCGGCGAGCGGCGAGCCAAACCCGATCGGCGGCGGCGCCCTGCTGTGGTGGCAGCACCAGTGGTGGGCGGTGGACCTGGCCTGGACGCGCTTCTGGCTGGGGTTCGACCAGCAGGGTCAGGAGGCGCTGCTGGAGCGCCTGTTCGGCGAGGAGCGGCGCTGGCTGGGGTTGCTGGTGCTGCTGGCCGTGGCCGCCAGCCTGGTGGTGGCGGTGGCGGTGTTGAGCCGGCTGCAGCGGCGCGCGAGCCGCAGCGATGCCTGGCGGCGGGAGCTCGACCGTTCCCTGGCGCTCTTCGCCCGGGCGGGGCTGGTGCCGGAGGCGGGGGAAACCCTGCCGCGCTTTGCGGCGCGGGTGGAGCAGCGCTGGCCGCAGCTGGCGGGCGAGCTGGCGGCGTTTGTCTCCGCGTATCAGCGCCACCGCTTCGCGCCGCCTCGTGCGGGGGAGCGCAGCGGGGCGGAGCTGCGCCGCTGGCGCCGCGGCCGTCGGCGCCTGGGCCGCCGGGGGCCGCGGCTGGGGTGATGAGGCGCGCCGGGCGGAAAGGCGGTACAACGGTCGCAGTTGGGAACCCCTGAATGCGCCGCCACGCTCTGGTGCTGGCCGCGGCTGTGGCCCTGGCCGCTGCGGCGGGGAACCTGCCGGTGCGGGCGGGCGCGAACGGCGCCGACCTGCTGCGGCTGCTGGAGCAGCGCCGCTGCCGGGGCTGCCAGCTGCCGGATGCGGATCTGGTGCATGCCGACCTGCGGGATGCGGAATTGAGCGGCGCGAATCTGCAGCGGGCCAACCTGGGCCAGGCCCAGCTGGACGGGGCCAACCTCAGCGGGGCGGATCTGCGCTTCACCAGCCTGCAGGGGGCCAGCCTGCGGGGCGCCAACCTGCGGGGGGCGCGGCTGGAGGGCACGGATCTGCGCCAGAGCGACCTGAGCGGCGCCCAGCTGGATGCGGGGGCCCTGCGGGCCAGCTATTGGCAGCGGGCGCGCGGGTTGGCGCCGGAGGTGCTGAGCTATCCGGAGCTGCACAACGCGGGGGTGGAGGAGGCGTTGGCGGGCCGCCAGCCGCAGGCCGAGCAGCTGTTCAGCGAGGCGATCCGCCGCCAGCCCGAGGCGGCGATCAGCTGGGTGGCGCGGGGCATCACCCGCAACGAGCAGGGCAACCGCCAGCTCGCCGCCCGCGACTTCGAATACGCCGCCAGCCTGTACGAACAGGGGGGCGAGGCCAGCCAGGCCAAGGCGCTGCGGGAGGCGGCCCGGGCGCTGGAAACGCCCGCCAGCAAACCCGCGGGCGGCAATGGGATCGGCGGCGCGATGCTCAGCGGCGCGGCGGGAGTGTTCCAAAACCTGGCGCCGCTGGCGTTGAAGTTTTTGATGCCGGCCCTCGGCCTCTAACCCGCCGCTCAGGGCATGCCGTTGCGCAGCAACTCCCGCGACTGCGGCGTGCCGGGCTGCCAGCCGTAGCCGTAGGCGCCGCCTTCCGTGTCGTTGATGATGCGGGGGGTGACCAGAATCACCAGCTCGCGCTTCTGGCGGGTTCTGCCGGAAGCGCGGAAGAATTGCCCCACAAAGGGAAGATCGCCGACAATCGGCCACTTGGTGACCTGTTCCCGATCGAGGTCGGAGATCACGCCGGTGAGGATCAGGGTTTGGCCATCCCGCACCCGCACGGCGCCGGTATCGAGGCTGCGCACGGAGAGGGTGTTGAGCCGGGATCCACAGCCGGCTGGAGGCTCCTCGGTGGCGGTGACCGCGGAGATTTGGGGGGAGAGGGTGAAGGTGACGAAGCCGTTGTCGTCAATTTTCTCCACCCGAGCTCCCAGCACCAAACCAGCGGTGGTGAGCTGGGGCGTGCACACCACATTGCCCCCCTGGGCGGGGGTTTCTACATTATAGTTCGTAACAACATTAACGCCCACGCGAACTACCCCCTCATTGGCGCG
>JBIPMZ010000125.1:0-6752 GCA_044376165.1 Cyanobium sp. | reverse complement strand
GTAGATCGAGAGATGAGGGGCGCCGCTGGCGATCGCCTGCTCCAGCTGGTCCTGCCAGAACCCCAGCTCCTGGCCGGGCAGGCCCTGGATCAGATCGAGGCTCCAGCTGCGCAGATCCCCGGCCCGGCGGGCCGCTTGCAGCCAGTCGATCGCCGCGCGCAGATCGGAGGCCCGGTGACGCCGCCCCAATTGGGCGAGCACCGCATCGTCGAAGCTCTGCCCCCCCAGGCTCACCCGGTTGACCCCGGACGCCAGATAACCGGCCAGCCGCTGGCGATCAAAGCTGGCTGGATCCAGCTCCAGGCTGATCTCCGCCGCCGGCGCCAAGCCGTAGCGCTGCTGCAACGCCCCCAGCAGCCCCGCCACTTGGCCCGGGCTCAGCAACGAGGGGGTTCCGCCCCCGAGGTAGACGGTGGAGAGCGGCGGGCCGGGTGGGGCGGCGGCGACCTCGGCTGTCAGCAGGTGCAGATAGGCCGGGATCGAGGCGGAGCGTTCGCCGTCGGCCCGATCCCCGAGGGGAACCACCGGAAAGTCGCAGTAGAAGCAGCGCCGGTGGCAGAAGGGAATGTGCAGGTAGGCGGCCCGGGGCGCGGCCGGTGGGTCAGGGTCGGCTGTCACGGGCGGTAACCCCGTCCTGGCAATCGGCGTCAGATCGGGCATGCTGCGCAGCTGTAGCGAGGAGCCGCCACGAAA
Organism: Cyanobium sp.; assembly: GCA_044376165.1. Lineage (GTDB taxonomy): Bacteria > Cyanobacteriota > Cyanobacteriia > PCC-6307 > Cyanobiaceae > Cyanobium. The sequence goes on along the minus strand of JBIPMZ010000125.1, from coordinate 6,059 downwards.
TCCAGCATGGTGGATCCCCTCATCCTGCTGCTGTTCCTGATCTCCGGGGCCGCCACCGGCTGGCTGGGGGTGGATCTGCTGCCCGAGCCCCTGTTGCTGCAGGTCACCAACGTCGACGGCCTGCGCTCGGTGATGGCCGGCTTCGGGGCCTTCTTCGGGGTGATCGCCGGCTTTTTCTTCCAGCAGCTGCGCCGGCGCCTGATGGCCCAGGTGCGCAGCATGCCCACCGACCTGCTGATCAGCCGCGCCGTCGGGCTGATCCTCGGACTGTTGGTGGCCAATCTGCTGCTGGCTCCGATCCTGCTCCTGCCCCTCCCCTGGGAGGTGGTGCTGGTCAAGCCGCTGGCAGCGGTGCTGAGCAATGTGTTCTTCGGTGTGCTCGGCTACAACCTGGCGGAGGTTCATGGCCGCACCTTGTTGCGCCTGTTCAACCCCAACAGCACCGAGGCCCTGCTGGTGGCGGAAGGGGTGCTGCAGCCCGCCAGCGCCAAGATCCTCGACACCAGCGTGATCATCGACGGCCGCATCCGCGGCCTGCTGGCCAGCGGCCTGCTGGAGGGCCAGGTGATCGTCTCCCAGGCCGTGATCGACGAACTGCAGGCCCTGGCGGATTCCGCCAACGCGGAGAAACGGGGCAAGGGCCGCCGCGGCCTGCGGCTGCTCTCCGAGCTGCGGGAGCAGTACGGCCGGCGCCTGGTGGTGAACAGCACGCGCTACGAGGGCTCCGGGGCGGATGAGAAACTGCTGCGCCTCACCGCCGACACGGGCGGCACCCTGCTCACGGCGGACTACAACCTGGCCAAGGTGGCCGAGGTGCAGGCGCAGCGGGTGCTCAACCTCAGCGAGCTGGTGATCGCCCTGCGGCCGGAGGTTCAGCCCGGCGACAGCCTCCAGCTGAAGATCGTGCGCGAGGGCAAGGAGGCCGACCAGGGCATCGGCTATCTGGAGGACGGAACCATGGTGGTGGTGGAGGACGCCCGCCAGCGGATCGGCGAGCGCCTGCCCGTCACGGTGACCGGTGCCCTGCAGACCCCCACGGGCCGGATGGTCTTCGCCCGCAGCGACCGCAACGAGCGCAGTGAGCGGGGCGGGAGCCGATCGGGGGGGAAACCCGTCGCCGCGCCGGGCCACGAGCCTCCTGGCGCCGGCTAGGCTCAGGCTCAGTACCCCCAGGCGAGTGCGGATGACGGTGTCGGCCCCCTACTACGGCGATTCCGGGGTGTACCGCACGCCACCCCCCGACCTCCCCTCCCTGCTGCTCAAGGAGCGCATCGTCTATCTGGGGTTACCACTCTTTTCCGACGACGACGCCAAGCGCCAGCTCGGCATCGACGTCACCGAGCTGATCATCGCCCAGCTGCTTTACCTGGAGTTCGACAACCCCGAGAAGCCGATTTTCTTTTATATCAACTCCACCGGCACCAGCTGGTATTCAGGAGATGCCATCGGCTTCGAGACCGAGGCCTTCGCCATCTGTGACACCCTCCGCTACGTGAAGCCGCCGGTGCACACCATCTGCATCGGCCAGGCGATGGGCACCGCCGCGATGATCCTCAGCGCCGGCACCAAGGGCCAGCGCGCCGCCCTTCCCCACGCCTCGATCGTGCTGCACCAGCCCCGCTCCGGCGCCCGCGGCCAGGCCAGCGACATCCAGATCCGCGCCAAGGAGGTGCTGCACAACAAGCACACCATGCTGGAGATGCTGGCGGAGAACACCGGCCGCCCGATCGAACAGCTCAGCCGCGACTCCGATCGCATGACCTACCTCACCGCGGAGGAGGCCAAGGAGTACGGGCTGATCGACCGCGTGCTCACCAGCCAGAAGCAGCTGCCCGTCCCCGTGCCCACGGCGGCCGGCATCGGCTGACCCGTCCGGCCCCTCCGCTCCTCCCCTCTCCACCCCCTCCCGTCCCGCCCCTCCGCCATGCCCATCGGCACCCCCAGCGTTCCCTACCGCCTGCCCGGCAGCCAGTACGAGCGGTGGGTTGACATCTACACCCGCCTGGGGGTGGAGCGGATCCTCTTCCTCGGCGGCGAGGTGAGCGATGGGGTCGCCAACAGCTTGGTGGCCCAGATGCTCTACCTCGACTCGGAAGACAACAGCAAGCCGATTTATCTCTACATCAACTCGCCGGGCGGGTCTGTCACCGCTGGCCTGGCGATCTACGACACGATGCAGTATGTAAAAAGCGACGTCGTCACCATCTGCGTAGGCCTGGCGGCCTCGATGGGCGCCTTCCTGCTGGGGGCCGGCACCAAGGGCAAGCGATTGGCCCTGCCCCATAGCCGCATCATGATTCACCAGCCCCTGGGCGGCACCAGCCAGCGTCAGGCCAGCGACATCGAGATCGAAGCGAAGGAAATCCTCCGCATCAAAGACATGCTCAACCACAGCATGGCGGAGATGACGGGCCAGCCCTTCGAGAAGATCGAGAAGGACACCGACCGCGACTACTTCCTCAGTGCCGCCGAGGCCGTCAACTATGGCCTGATCGACCGGGTGATCGCCCATCCCTCCGAAGCCTGAACCTCTCCTTGGGCGGGGGGCGGTCCCCGGGCCTGGGGCGGTCGCTTTCGTACAGTCGTTCTCTGCTCTGATCGACCCGAAGCCCCTGATGGCCCAGCTCTTCTACGACGACGACGCCGACCTCAGCTTGTTGAAGGGCAAGACGGTGGCCATCATCGGCTATGGCTCCCAGGGCCATGCCCACGCCCTCAACCTCAAGGACAGCGGCGTGGAGGTGGTGGTGGGCCTCTACGAGGGCAGCCGCTCGGCGGACAAGGCCCGCGCCGACGGGCTGGAGGTGCTGAGCGTCGCCGAGGCCTGCGAGAAGGCGGATTGGATCATGGTCCTCCTGCCCGATGAGGCGCAGAAGGCGGTGTACGAGGCGGAGATCGCCCCCCACCTGCGGGCGGGCAAGGTGCTGAGCTTCGCCCATGGCTTCAACATCCGCTTCGGGCTGATCCAGCCCCCCGCCGAGGTGGATGTGGTGATGATCGCCCCGAAGGGCCCGGGCCACACCGTCCGCTGGGAGTACCAGAACGGCCAGGGGGTTCCCGCTCTGTTCGCCATCCACCAGGATGCCTCCGGCCAGGCCCGCGCCCTGGCGATGGCCTACGCGAAGGGGATCGGCAGCACCCGCGCCGGCCTGCTGGAGACCAATTTCAAGGAGGAGACGGAGACCGATCTGTTCGGCGAGCAGGCCGTGCTCTGCGGGGGCCTCAGCGAGCTGGTCAAGGCTGGCTTCGAAACCCTCGTGGAGGCGGGCTATCAGCCGGAGCTCGCCTACTTCGAGTGCCTGCACGAGGTGAAGCTGATCGTCGACCTGATGGTCAAGGGCGGCCTCACCGCCATGCGGGACTCGATCTCCAACACCGCCGAGTTTGGCGATTACGTGAGCGGCCCGAGGCTGATCACCGCCGAAACCAAAGCGGAGATGAAGCGAATCCTGGCCGACATCCAGGACGGCACCTTCGCCCGCAACTTCGTCGCCGAATGCGAGGCCGGCAAGCCGGAGATGACCCGCATCCGCCACCGCGATGCCGATCATCCGATCGAACACGTGGGCAAGGGGCTGCGCTCGATGTTCAGCTGGCTGCGCTCGGCCTGAGGGCGGGCTCGGGGGAAGCGGTGGGAGCGTCGCGGTGGTCTGGGCACTTGTGGTGCTGGCCTGCCTGCTCGATCGCTGGATCGGGGATCCCCCCGGCTGGCCCCATCCGGTGCAGGCGCTGGGAGCCCTGATCGACGCCGGTCGCCAGGGCTCGGAGGCATGGGCGGGGGATCGGCCGCGCCGCTTGCGGCTGAGCGGTGCCCTGCTGGCCCTGCTCACGGTGGCTGTGGCGGCTCTGGCGGGCTGGGGGATCGAGCAGCTGGCCCGCCGCTGGCCCCCCCTGGGCCTGCCGCTGCTGGTGGTGGGCATGGCCAGCGCCCTGGCCGGCGGCAGCCTGGAGAGGGCTGTGCGGGCCGTTTTGGTGCGGCTCGACGAGCCGGAAGCGGCCCGTTCACGCTTGGCCTGGATCGTCGGACGGGATGTGCAGGGGCTGGATCGGGAGGGCCTCCTGCGGGCGGTGGCGGAGACAGCATCGGAGAATGCCGTGGACGGCCTGTTCGCCCCCCTGTTTTGGATGTTGGTGGGGGGAGCTCTCTGGGGGCTGGCGCCAGCAGCGCCCGGGCCCCTGTGCCTGGCCTGGATCTTCAAGGCCGCCAGCACGCTGGATTCGATGCTGGGCTACCGCCGCGGCCGGCTGCGCTGGTTCGGCAGCGCCGGCGCCCGGCTCGACGATGCGCTCACCTGGCTGCCCTGCCGGCTGGTGGCCCTCAGCCTGCCGCTGGCGGCGGGGCAGCCCCAGCGACTGGCGACCTGGTTCGCCGCGGCGCTGGCGGACGGTCGGCCCGATCCTTCCCCCAATGCCGGCGTGTCCCAGGCGGCCTACGCCCACGCGGTTGGGGTGCGGCTGGGGGGCATCAACCACTACGGGGGGGTGGAACGGGCCAAACCGATCCTGGCGGCCGGGGGGCGTCCACCGCAACGGCAAGACGTGGAGCGCTTTTTGAGGCTGAGCCTGCGGCTGGAAATCCTCTGGCTCCTGGCGGCCGGTGCCCTGACCCTGCTGCTGCCGCGTGCGGGGTGAGCCCGGGGGGGGGCGGATCGCAGCCGGCAGGGCCGCTCAGTAGGCGCCGCGGTCGTTGGGATCCAGCATCACGCCGATCGTGCGGAGGATGATCGCCAGATCGATGCGGAAGCAGCGGTTGCGGGCGTAGTGGAGATCGAGTTCGACCCGCTCGGCGTAGCTCAGATTGTTGCGGCCGGAGACCTGCCAGAGGCCGGTGAGACCCGGGCGAACCGTGAGCACCTCCTCCATGGCAGCGCCATAGAGAGGCAGCTCCTTGCGGACGATCGGCCGTGGGCCCACGACGCTCATCTCGCCGCGCAACACATTGAGGAACTGGGGCAGCTCATCGAGGCTCGAGCGGCGGAGAAACTTGCCGAGCCGCGTGATGCGAGGATCGTTTTTGAGCTTGAAATCGTTGCGAAACTCCTCGGCCAGGTCGGGGGATTCGGCGAGCAGAACCCCGAGCACACGATCGGCATCCCGGCGCATGGTGCGGAATTTGATGCAGCCAAAGCTGCGGCGGTGACGCCCCAGCCGCTGTTGCACGTAGAAGACAGGCCCGCGGGAGGTGAGCTTCACCAGGAGGCCCAAAAGGACGAATACAGGCGAACCGAGGGTGAGCACCGCCAGGGAGAAGACGATGTCGCCGGTGCGCTTGACAACCCGCGAGCGACGGGATGGGTTCTGGACCAGAGGCGGGATCAGGGGGCGGGATCCGGCCAAAGCGGTGTAGTCCGGTAGTTCTCCGAGGGGCCTGGGCGGGATGGAAACGGATCCGTACGTCAAGACCGTCGATAACTTTTCTGGGATTCGAAGCTAAACGTCGAATTCGGGCAGGCCCCCGCCGCAGGGGTCACTCAGGCCAGAGGCACAGGCTCCAGGGCCGGCCAGGACCACCAGCAACGGCTCGGGGAGGGGGCCACCCACGGCTAGGGGAAAGGAGAAGTTTCGCGGGCCAGGCGGCGGTTGTGGCGGTCCCAGAGCCGCTCCACCAGATCCATCATGCGGCGCTCGAAGACCGGGGGAGCGAAGGTCTCCGCCCAACGGCGCTGCCCCTCGGCGCCCAGCTGCCGCCACAGCCGGCCGTCCTCAAAGCGCTCCAGGGCGGCCGCGAAGCAGGCGGCGCTCTGCTCGCGCAGCAGCAGTCCGGTGGGGTCGGGGTCCCCGCGGCTGAGGCAGCGCACGGAATCGCAGAGGCCGCCGGCTCCGTACGCAATCACCGGGGCACCGGCGGCCATCGCCTCCACCGGCGCAATTCCGAAATCCTCCAGCCCGGCATACACATAGGCCCGGCACCGCTCCAGCCAGGCGGTGGCCTCCCGGTCGGGGCAGCGGCCGAGGAAGCGCACGTTGGAGCCGGCCATCGCCTCCAGGCGGCGCCGCTCCGGACCGTCGCCGATCACCACCAGGGGCAAACCGGTGCGGGTGAAGGCTTCCACCAGGAT
>JBIPMZ010000124.1:0-6784 GCA_044376165.1 Cyanobium sp. | reverse complement strand
GTAGCGAGACATGGAAACGGGGGTGGGGGAACAGGGCCCAGCGGCGCGCCATGCTGGGGTTGACCCCCCTCACGCCTGCGGTGCCGGACCGATCGACGATCCTAGAGGGCTGCCCTTCGCCTGCGGCCTCCACAGGCCTGCGTCACCGCCTCGATCGCAGCGTCGCCGCCCTGCTGCTGGCCCTGATCGGCTTCTATCGCCGCTGGCTCTCGCCGCTGCTCGGGCCCCGCTGCCGCTTCCTCCCCACCTGCAGTGCCTACGGCCTGGAGGCGATCCAGCGCCACGGGCCCTGGCGCGGCGGCTGGCTCACCCTGCGGCGCCTCGGCCGCTGCCATCCCTTCACCCCCTGCGGCTGCGATCCGGTGCCCGATTGATGACCCACCTGCTCCTCTACACCCGTGCCGGCTGCTGCCTCTGCGAGGGGCTGGCGGAGCGGCTGCAGGCGCTGGATCCGCCGCCGCCGCTCACCGCGGTGGATGTGGACGGCGACCCGGTGCTGCAGGGCCGCTGGGGGCTGGAGGTGCCCGTCCTCGCCCTGGTGGCGCCCCCCGGGGAGGAAGCGGAACCGCGCATCCTCCCCCGCGTGCCGCCCCGCCTGGCCGGGGAAGGGCTGCGCCGTTGGCTCGAACGCCAGGGCGTCCGCTGAGCCCCGCGCCGGTTTGGCCCTAGAAAGGGCTGTGACGCCGTCCCGGCCCCTCCCCGCTCCGGATCTGCCATGTCGCCGCTGCTGCACCCGCTGCTTCGCCAGGTGGGCCTGGCCGTGCCCCCTGCCCTGGCCAATCGCGAGGTGCAGGGCATCAGTTGCGATTCCCGGCGGGTGGGGTCTGGCACCCTGTTCATCGGCCTGCCGGGCAGCCGCGTGGACGGCGGGAGCTTCTGGCCCCAGGCGCTGGCGGCCGGGGCCTGCGCCGCGTTGATCAGCCGTTCCGCCGCCGCCGCCGCACCCCCCAGCCCCCACGACCCGGTGATCGTCGTCGACGAGCCGGTGGCCCCCTGGGCCGGTGCGCTCGCCGCCGCCTACTGGCAGCAGCCGAGCCAGCGCCTCGCCCTGATCGGGGTCACCGGCACCAACGGCAAGACCACCATCACCCACCTGATCGAACACCTGGCGGCCAGCACCGGCCGGCCCGCCGCCCTGTTCGGCACCCTCCAGAACCGCTGGCCCGGCCACAGCATCACCGCCTCCCACACCACCCCCTTCGCCGACACCCTCCAAGCCCAGCTGGCCCAGGCGGTGGAGGCCGGCGCCCAGCTGGCCGCCATGGAGGTGAGCTCCCATGCCCTCCATCAGGGGCGGGTGGCGGGCTGCCGCTTCGTCGGGGCGGTGTTCACCAACCTCACCCAAGACCACCTCGATTACCACCAGACGATGGAGGCCTACTTCGAAGCCAAGGCGCTGCTCTTCCAAGAGCCGCTGCTGGCGGGGGGGGCGGTGGTGAATGGGGATGACCCCTGGGGCCGCATCCTGGCGGACCGCCTGGCGAAGGCCGGGCTGCCCTGCTGGCGCAGCTCCCTCCAGGATCCCCGGGCCGAGCTGCGCCTCACCAACCTGGCGATGGGGGCCGACGGCGTGTCGGGCACGCTGATCACCCCCATGGGGGAAGGCCCCTTCCGCTCCCCGCTGGTGGGTCGCTTCAACCTGATGAACCTGCTCCAGGCGGTGGGGGTGTTGGTGCAGCAGGAGATTCCCCTGCCCCAGCTGCTGACGGCGCTGGAGACCTTCCGCGGCGTGCCCGGGCGGATGGAGCGGGTGCCGGGGGCCGAAGGGCTCACGGGTCCCGCCGTTCTGGTCGACTACGCCCACACCCCCGATGGCCTGGAGAATGCCCTGCTGGCCTGCCGTCCCTTCACGACAGGCCGGCTGATCTGCGTGTTTGGCTGCGGGGGCGACCGCGACCGCAGCAAGCGGCCCCAGATGGGGGCCATCGCCGCCCACCTCGCCGATGCGGTGGTGGTCACCTCCGACAACCCCCGCACCGAGGATCCCCAGCGCATCCTCGACGACGTGGTGGCGGGCATCGGGGCGGACACCCCCCTCACCGTGGAGAGCGACCGGGCCCGGGCGATCGCCGACACCATCGCCCACGCCGACCCCGCCGACCTGGTGCTGATCGCCGGCAAGGGGCACGAGGATTATCAAATCCTTGGCACCACCCGCATCCACTTCGATGATCGGGAGGAGGCCGAGAAGGCCCTGCGCGCCCGCCCCCGCTGAAGGCCAACCTCCCGGCGGCGGGTGGTTCAGCGCGCCAGGCCCGCCAAGGCCGCCAGCAGCTGCTCCACCTCCGCGCTGGTGGTGGTGAGGTGGGTGCAGGCCCGCAGGCAGGCGGGGTCGGGCAGGGAGCGCAGCCAGATCCCCTGCTCGCCAAGGGCGCGCACCACCGCGGCCGGCGCGATCGGGCTCCCATCCGCACGGTGCAGGGTGAAGCTCACCAACCCCGCCGGGGGCGGTGCCGCCAGCAGCGGCCGGGCGGCGGGGAGCTCCAGCAGCCCCCGCCAAAGTTGGTCGCTGCTGGCGCGGATCCGCTCCAGCCGCACCTGTGCATCCCCTTCGGCCTCCAGCAGCTGCAGGGAACGGTCGAGACCGGCCAGCAGCGGCGCACAGGAGGTGGCCACCTCGAAGCGGCGGGCGTCGCTGTGGAAGGAGCCGCCGCCGCTGTCCTCGTCCCGCAGGCTGCGCCAACCGATCACGGTGGGCCGCGCCTCCGCCAGCACGCGCTCCGAGAGCACCACCGCCCCCAATCCCTCCGGACCGCAGCACCACTTGTGCCCGGTGCCGGCGTAGATGTCGGCGGCTCGGGCCGCACCGCTCAGCGGCAGGCTGCCGAGGGACTGGGCGGCATCCACCAGCAGCCAGGGCTGGCGCGGATGGGCCGCCAGCCGCTCGGCCACCGCCTCGATCGGCAGGATGCGGCCGGTGTTCCAGAGCAGATGGGAGAGCACCACCAGCCGGCTGCGGGGGGTGAGGGCCCGCTCCAGCGCCTCCAGGGTCGCCGCGTCCTCGCTCAGGTCGCGCACCGGCAGCGTCGCAACCGTGAGCTGCTCCCGGCGCGCCAGCTCCCGGCAGGCCGCCACCACCCCGGGGTGCTCCGCATCGCCCAGCAGGATTTCATCTCCCGCTTGCCAGGGCAGACCCCAGAGGGGTAGAACGCAGCCGCTGGTTACGTTTTCGGTGAAGGCAATGCGGCTGGGGGAGACCCCGCACCAGCTGGCCAGCCGCGCGCGCAAGGAATGGCTGAGCTGGTTCAGCAGGGGCCACACCGCATCGGTGAAGGGGCCCAGCTCCTGGATCCGCCGCCAGCTCTCGACGATCGCGTCGAGGGAAGGGGTGGGCAGGGGGCCCTGGCCGCCGTAGTTGAAATAGGTTTTGTTGGAGAGGGCGGGCATCCGGGCCCGCAGCTCGCTCACAGCACCTGACCCACAGCCACCGCCGCCACGGCGGAAAACAAGGTGATCCCCAGCGCGGTGAGGGGATTTTGGCCCTGGGCCACCGCCAGGCTGGTGATCACGCCAGCGCCGAGGCAGGCCACCGCCAGCTGGGTGGTGAGCTCGGAGCGGGATTGGGGGCTGGGCAGCACGATTTTGGAAGCGGGATTGCTGCGACGGTAGGGAGAGAAACCGGTGGCGCTTGCCCAAACCCGTTAGGTCGTCATGCGCTGTGGTGGTTCGTAAAACCGCTTCACAAAACAGGCCGCCACGCCGCCGGGAGAGGCGGTTCGCCGGGCGATCAAGCCTCCAGCGTGGCCTCCCAGCCGTCCAGGCGGTAGCGGAAATTGACACCCGCGGCAAAGGCTCTGCGCCGCAGCTCGGCTCTCTGGGGCAGGGAGAGGCCATCCCAGAAGGCATTGAACATCCGCTCGGAAATCCCCCCGATTCCCAACACGGCCAAGACCCCCAGCGGCAGGGTGAGGGAGGGGAGAAGCAGCCGCAGCAGGCTCAACGACAAGCTGATGCTGAAGGTTCTCGCCCCCCCCGCCTCGGGCGGCGGCACAAGGCTGGTGAGGATGAGGTGGAGCTGGCGACGACGATTCAAATCCCCCCGCCGCACACCGGCTTCCGTGCGCAGGGCGGTGAGCAGACCTTGGTACACGCTGCACACCACCAGCGGGGAGAAGGTGGAGGCTCCCAGAAGACGCAGGTTGGGCAGCGCCGCGGCACAGGGGGGAAAGGGGAACCTCGCCAGGGCGGCCAGGGGGGCGATCTCCAGACCGGCGCGGGGAAGGGAAGGGGTATCGGGATGGCGCGGCATGGGAGATTGCGGCACGGGCTTGGGTGGGTAGGGTATTCCCATCTTGCGGAAACCGCCCTGAGGTGGCGAGTTGCGGATCCAGCTACCCCCAAACTGGGGACCGGAGGGTCAGGGCCGGATGCCAGCGAAGCTTCCCCCCTCGGGGGTGGGTACGGCTTGGAACAGTTCTTCGTAGTGCGCGCGCACTTTTTCCGGATCAAAGGTGAGGAAGGTCTGGCCGGAGGCAAAGTGGAGGGCAAACACCTTGCCCAGGGCGTAGGTGGAGGCCGCACCGAGCAGTCCGCCGCTGGCCGCTGCGAAGAGCAGGGTGGGGCCAGCCACAAGCTTCGCGAGGCCCAGGGAGAGACCCAGGGAGAGGTCGCTGCCCACCAGCGCAGCGATCGCCGAGCGGGCGATCTCTTGGGAGAAGGGCACGCCGTACAGGGCGGAAAGCTGGCGAAGCAGGTGGAGTTGCACCCCCGTCAGGCCGACAAACCCAAGCCAGGGGAACGGCAACGCAGCGGCCACCGCGCCGGCCACCACATGGCGCTGCAGGGTTTCGGTGATCTGTGGGGCAAGGGGGGAAGCGCTCATGGGTAGCCTCGTCAGTCGAAGAATTTCCAGTCTTCGACGTAGTTGCCGAAGATATACTTAGGGAAGCCTGGATCAGCGCGGTAGGTTACCATGTCGTAGCGGATGTGCTGATTGCCACGAAAGAAGAAAACCTTGGCATTCCCCCAGTAGACGGCGGCATCGATGCGATCAAAGTTCAAGCCTGTCCAGCGTTTGCTTGTGGTTTCGGGGTAGCCCTCATCGGCCTTGTTTGTCAGCATATTAAAGCGTACATATTGATTGCCCAGGAAGAAATAGATGGCATCCGGGGAGACATTCATGGCGGCATCGATGCGCTCAAACGGAACGCCTGGCCAACCCGCAGCGATCGTCTTCGGGTAGCCGGGGTCCACTTGCATGGCATCCACATCAACGCGAATATATTGATCACGATTGAAGAAATAAAGCTTTCGATCGAGTTTCTCACCGTCCTGAGAGACGAGATACTTCCCAAGAAAAGCAGCATCCACATGGCTAAAACCCACCTCAGCTAGCATGGGCCACTTTTCTGAAATGGGGCGCTCGACGCTGGTTTCCCCCGTATCTGGACGGTAATAGAAACAATATTTACCTCGAAATACATGCACTCGGTTGTCAAGATTAAAGACGACGCGGATCGGATTGAAGACCGTTTCTTCGATGTAGGCTTTGCGCAGTGCATCGGCCTTCTCCTCACTATCCAACAATGTCCAGATACCAACCGCATCAAACTCGATCACCTGCGGATTATCTTTAATCGTGGCCAGCCATTGGTTGTAACGTACTTCATCGAGCGAGCTTAAGGTGGCCAGCAACAGCTCATCTCCCCCTTTGCCAAATACGGTACATTCAGAATTGTTGGCCAGCCTTTCCTTGGCGCTGTCGGAGCTGGCATTCACAGCGCCCGAGCCCGCGCCGACAAAACTGGCTTTGATGCCTGCCTTGATATCCTCCTTGCTCATCGAAGAGGATTTGGCAACGGTGAACGCCAGCATCGCCTTGCCACCTACCCAGACGCGGCGGATGTAATGGGTACCAAAACGCTCAAAAAAACGAGCGTAGGTGCGGCGCGCGGCTGGATTGTAAGGGGTGGGGATCTCTAGATCAAGCTCACTATGGTGAAATCCCTGATCATCCGGGATGTAAACAGACCAAAGGGGGATGAAGGAGTTGCGTAGGGCGTAGTAGGAATCCTCCTCGGAGCGGAGTTGGGAGCTTTGGCTGGCATTCACATCCACACTCACCGGACCGTTGCCAACCGCGGCGGTGAGATCGAGACTGGTAGATTTTTCGAAGCGTTCCCACGACTCCTCAATGCGCATCTGATTCAGGGCCTGTGAGGCCGGCATCGGAGGGCTGTCATTGACATCATAACCATCTGGAATACGGTAGGTTTCACCCGTTTCCTTGGAGGGATAGGTCTGCCAGCTATCGCGATGGAAGAGAAGACTGCGCAGCTCGAACGGCTGTTGTGGTTTTAGGTAAACCCCACGTCCGACCATATCCAGGCCAGGAATAACGGGAAGATCCTGCGGAAGTTCAGCCATGGGTTGAGAGTCTCACTGGGGTGGCAGGTGGGGAGGGAAGGGCTCGAATTCTGAACGGAAATCCGGCGCGGCTGGCCAGCACTAGGTGGAATTGAGTTGGGCGAGGACCTTGGCTTGAGCGATGAAATCGCGCGCGGTGCTGAGGGATACCCTGGAGCCCAGAATTTGTTTGACGACCTCGGGCTGCAGGGCGGCCAAGGCGGCAAAGTCTGTGATGCCAGCGGAGCGAAGACGACCGTGATAAGTGGCGCCAATCCCATAGATTCTCTCCAAATCGGTGGAGGAAAGCCCAACGCTGCCCGCCTCATCCGACGCGCCGGGAACCGTTGCGTTGAAATTGCTTAAGTTTCCACCAGCTTCAAAATGACGGATGAAGATTTCGCTGGTCGCCAGGGTGGTGCCCGCCAGGCTGGCGGAA
>JBIPMZ010000123.1:0-6802 GCA_044376165.1 Cyanobium sp. | reverse complement strand
AGAGGCGGCGGGCCGTTGGGATCCGCCAGCAGCAGGCCCACCATCAGATCTTTCCTGGGGCGATTGGGCACCTTGATGCCCCGCTGCGCGCAGAGCTCCTGCAGGGCGTCGTTCTTCAGAGCAAGAAGCTGGGCTTCGGTGGCGGGAACGCCGCCCTCGGGCTGGATCAGGGCACGGGTTTCCTCGACGGCGGTGGCGCCATCGCCCAGCTCTTCCGCCAGGCCGCGATAGAGCCGGGCATCGGCCTGGGCCAGCTCACGCAGGGCGGAGCGCATGGTGTCGGCGATCTCACCCATGGTCGTTGGCTCCTTTGGTTTGATCCTGGGGCTGCGGCTGGGGCTGCTGTGGTGGTTGCAGCTGAGCGTCTGTGGGCTCGGCCGGCTGCTGGCGCTGACTCCCGTTTGTGCTGACGTCGATGGGTCCCGGCACACCGTCCCCAGGCGGTGGGGTTGTCGCGACTGCGGGTCCGTGGCCGTTGCCACCTGGTGGCAGTGGTGGCGTGCCCAGCAGATCTTTCGATTTGTCGATCAGCTCCTGCTGCTTCTGTTTGAGATCGCCGAGGCGGTCCTTGGTGCGGCCCCAGCGATTGATGAAATGAATCACGGCCCGCATCAGATCGCCGAGATAGCCGCCGCCTTGAAAGGTGTGACGGCCCTTCTTGTACCTGCTGAAGCCATTCACCAGATCATCGCCGGCATCTTCGATGTCACCGGCAATGGCCGTCACGATCTCCAGAAGCTCGTAAAGTTCCTTGCGTTGGGGCAGGTCACGGCTTGCCAGGGCCGTGATCCGTTCCTTGAGGAGGGCGGTTTCATCCTTGGCCTTGTTGGCCAGGCGCCGATGCTGGGCCCGGCTGCGCATCAGGCTGGAGTAGCAATTCCTCAGCTCCAGATAGGTGCTATTGAGCACCTGGCGATCCAGTGGTTCCGGATCTGGTGGGAAATCAGAGGTTGGGGGCAGGAAGACCATGCCAGGCAGCACATCGGCTTCCATCTTCCGAATGCAGCTGCAAGGTGCGGCGATTCACAGGAGGCTGGATCTATTCGTGTGGTGAATAGTTCCGGCATCACCCCGCGTGGCGACTGAGGCGAGAGGAGTGCGGAAAGAGCTGCAGATCCGCAGCAATCTTCACAATGTCGCCGGAATCGTCTGAACAAAGCGGAAGCAGTCCGCCCAAGGCCGCCAACTTTTCCTCACGCCGAGTCAGCCCGAGGCCGTGGCAACGGCCTTGGGCCATGCTTCAGAAGCGAAGTCGGCCGACCAACTCCTGGCCTGAAGCCACTCACCCGTTCACCTCATCAATGGTGATCTCCTGCTCCCAGGCTTTGGCGATCGAGCGATCCAGTCGCCGCAGCAGCGCCACAAAGCTTTCCCCCTCGCGTCGCACCAGCATCACCGGACAGTCGTAACTGGTGCTGGCGGAGGCCACACACTCGATCGGACCGACACGCCCTACCGTGATGTCGCCGCCTTCTTCCAGGATCGCTTCGATGTTGGGGTAGGCCATGTAATGGGTGGCGTAGGGAGCTTGGGGGGCTGTCAGTCGGCTGGTTCTGAGAACTGCAGCATCAACGTCGAGGCACTGAGCGGCGAGGGGCGAAATCCAAACGAGCGGTAGAACGCAGCCGCCTGCTCGTCGATCGCGTGCACCAGCAGGGCTCTGGCGCCGATCAGGCGCCTGGCGGCAAGGCTGCGCCGCAGCGCATCGGCCACCAGGGCGCGGCCCAGGCCCTGGCCTTGCTGGCGACGATCCACCGCCAGGCGCCCTAAGACCACAACGGGAAGGGGGTCGGGCATGTTGCGTCGCAAGGCACCAGGCACCTCCGCCAGCACGATCGCCCCAGCCGACAGGCAGGCGTAGGCGATCACGGCGTTGCCCTCGTCTTGGCAAAGCACCACCGTGCGCGACACCCCCTGTCGCTCATTGGCCAGGGCCCGCTGCTGCAGCCAGCGATTCAACGCGGCGTTGCCGCAGTCGAAACCCTCCAGCTGATGCTGCGGCCCGAGGGGCTCAGGCGGGCGCATGCCAGGGCTGCGGCATGGCGAGCAGCCGTTCGATGCTGGCCTGATCCTGGGCGGCAGCGCCGGAATCCTCCAGATCCGCCAGCAGGGCCGTGGTCTGTTCTGGCGTCAGGGAAAACAACGTGCGATCGAGGAGCACATCCCGCGCCCGCTCCTGGCAGCTGCGCAGGATGAATTCGGTGCGGCTGATGCCTTCCGCCGCAGCGGCCTGATCAATCAGCTGGCGCTGCTCGGCCGAGGCCCGCAACTGCAGCACCTGATCGCGCGCCATGACCCTCCGTTCTGGCTGTCATGACATTGTAATGCGCTTGTCTCAGCCAGCCTGATACACCGCCAGGGCCGCCTCCAGCTTCTGACGGTGCTCGTCCCTCAGAGCCTCAGGGCTGTCGATGCGGATGCCGGCCCCGAAGCCAAACAGCCAGTTGCGGAGGTCGATGTCGCGCTCCACAGTCCAGGGAGGTAGATCGAGTTCCACCGGATAGGGGTGGCTGTCTGAGGGGCTGCCGGGCTCCAGCACGTGCGGGGCGTTGGGGTGGTGCCACCAGTGCTCGCCGGCCAGGGGCCTGGAGAAGCGGGTGTGCTCGATCGGGTAGCGCTGCAGCCCCTCGCGGATGAAGGCAAAGCACCAGCCCTGGCAGCAGAAGCGCAGCGTCACCAGCTGCCTGGCGCGAATCCGGGCATTGGGGCTGGCCAGCCGCAGCTGGGTTTTGAGGTCGCTGCCGAAGTAGATGCCGCCGCTGTGGTGCAGCAGCAGCTCCAGACGCCGCAGGGCCTGGCTGTGGGCCTCGTCGCTGCGCCGGTTGCCCCGTTCGCTGCGGCGCAGGGCCAGGCGGTCGATCCGTTCGCTGCGGATCAGGCCCACACCGGTGCCGATCGCGTCTTCCTCGAACACCAGATACCAGCCGATGTTGTGGAACAGCAGCTGCAGCGGCCACACGCGAAAGGAGCCGTTGGGGCTGTCCGCAAAGGAGCCCACCGAGACGTAGCGCTCCAGCTCGATGCGGCGCCGTTCCACGATCGCCGTTTCCAGGGCCTCGGCCTGCCGCTCGGCCGCCAGGGAATCGGGCCGCACCAGGGCGGTGCTCACGATCGAGCGGTTGGCGAAGGCCCGCACCGGGGTGGTGCCGTCCACCGCGATGCCTCCCCAGGCGAGGCGCTGCTCCAGCTCCCGCAGCAGATCCTGGGCGGTGGGATCGGCCAGCCGGCCGGCGGCCTGGCTCACCACCCCATGGATCTCGCGCAGCCGGTGGGCCGAGAGCAGGGCGGTACCGATGGCATAGCCGTGGCGCACGTTGTCGTTGCGGTGGCGGAAGCCGTAGGGGGTGAGCAGCTTCTCGAGGTCTTTGCGCAGGGTGGCCGCCTCCCCGGGCAGGTACCCGCCGGGGATGGCCTCGGTGCGCTCGATCAGGTGCTCCGGCAGGGGCAGGCCGCCCGCCTGATCAAAGGGCTGCTGCAGCAAGTGGCGCAGCAGGGTGAACACCCGCAGGAACACCGGCCCGTCGCCCATGGGCGGGAAGCCACCGTTCACGCCACCAGACCAGGGGCCGGTGGCGGGCGGCTCGGGATGGGGCGGCGCCAGCTGGATCGGCGCCAGGGAGGGCTCGGCGCTGCAGAAGCCGTTGGCCTCCAGCCAGCTCAGATCCTTGCGGATGGCGATGGCATCGCCGTAGCACTCGCCATGCAGCCGGCGCAGGTAAGCCGCCGCCTGATCCGCCAAATCGCCTTCGGGCAGGGGCGACACGATCGCTTTCAACTCGGCGCGGGTGGCGGGGTCGGCGGCGGAGAGCTCCGGGTAGGTGGTGAGCAGCCGCAGCAGATGGAGCAGCCGCTCGAGATCCAGCAGCCTGGAATACCCGTGCAGCTGAAAGCGCTTCTCGCGGTTGCGGGCCGAGCGGATGCGGTGATCGAGGCGCGCCAGCTCATCGCGCAGCAGGGCCTCCAGCTCGCGGCCATGGGTGGGCACCACCGCCACCACGGCGGCAAAGCCCTCGGCCCGGGAGGGTCCAAAGGCCGGATCCGCCAGAGCGGCGGCCATCTCGCGGATCACCGGCTCGGGCACCAGGCGCTTGCGGGTCTGGTTCCACTGCAGACAGGTGGCGAGCGGGGTGTAGAGCCACCAGCCGATCCACTCCACCGGCACCGGCAGGCTCAGGGCCTGGGTGATCGCCAGGCGCCAGGGGCGGCGGGCATGGGTGGCATCAAGAATCACCGGCGTACCGGCGGCCACGGCCTCGCGGAGGCGCTGGTGCAGCAGGGCCTCGATGTCGCGCCAGGGGCCCTGGACCGCCGCATCGCCGAACAGCTCGCCGCGCACCACATCGGTGGAGAGCACCACCGCACCGGTGAGCTGGGCCAGCACGCCGGCCAGGGTGGTCTTGCCGCTGGCGGGCGGGCCGATCAGCAGGTGGCAGCGCAGGGGCGCCGGCGAGGGAGCGACTGGTGGGCTGGTCATGGCCGCAGCGTGGCGGCCGGGGGGTGCCACCGCAAGGCCCTACGAGCGAAAGAGCAGATTTACAGCCAGTCCGTGACTGGGATCTTGCCGATCGGCATTGCTCTTTCGCAGGAAGAACAGCAGGAAACCCGGCCGCGCTGCTGAGGCTGTTCCCAGCGCCCCCTCCGTCCCATGGCTTCCCTGCGCCCCCCGTCGCTGGCCCAGGCCCCCCACTACCGCCTGCCGAAGCTGCTGCACGACATCCGCCTGCTCGATCTGCTGGAGCTCTGCGGCACCACCGTGCAGACCAGCCGGTTTCTGCAGCTCAGCCAGCCCACGATCAGCCGCCGCTACCGAATCCTCTCGGAAGACTTTGGGTTGCTGCGCGACCGGCGCCAGCTCCGGGGCTGCGACTACGGCACCTCCGCCACGATGCGCCTGCTGCGGTTGGGCTGCCGCGCCCATCGCCTGGGCGCCGGTGTGGCCCGGATCGGCAGCGACCCCCTGCATCACCCCCTGCTGGCGGGCTGCCCTTGGCTGCTGCCCACCCCCCAGCGGTTCCGGGCAGCAGCCAACTGGTTGGAGCTGGTGCGTCAGGGCGTGCTCGATGGTGCCCTGATCTCAGGCCTGGAGCTGCAGGAGGCGGAAGGGGTGAACGATCAAGAGCTGGAGCTGCTGCCGCTGGGGCAGCTGCCCCTGGCCCTGGCGTTCTGCCCCGACGCGCCCGTGCTGGTGGGCGCTGTCCCCGGCAGACCCACCCCAGGGGGGCGGGTGGCGGAGGTGCTGGTGCCCGATCGAGGCGAGGCGCCTGGCCTGCGGCGGCTCCTGCGCGAGCTGGGGCTCACCCTGCGCAGCGGCGGGGGCAACAGCCTGCAGACCCAGGACGACTGGATCAGCCGGATCCGGGGCAGCACCCTGGCACTGGTGGTGGCCGATCGGGAGGGCGACACCTGGGCCTCCTTGCAGCGCTGGCCGTTGGGCCACGGGCCCCAGGCTTCCCGGCCCCACAGTCCGGTGTGGCTGGCGCTGCCGGCCGACTGGCAGGAGCACTCGGTGCTGCGCCACACCGCCCGGGAGCTGGGCCGGATGGGCGGCCCGCAACAGCTGGAGGGCTGAAAGGTTGCGCTGGATGCCTAGTTTTCGGGCCAGCGGTTCCCAGTCCTCCCGTACTGCTGCAGGAAGGCTTCCGCTAGGTGCAGACTGGCGGGACGCGCTCCTCGCCGCGATGCCACTCGTGCAGCGATTGGGAGTTCAGCGATGAACCCCGCCATGCCCGCTACAAGCCACGCCCCCACATCCGGCTGCGTCGTCCAGTGCCGCAGCCACCGCTGGCTGGTGGAGGAGGTGGCGCTGGGGCTGCACAGCAAGGCCGGCAAGCAGGCGGCGAGGGCGGGCAGGCCAGGGGGGCGAGACTGGGGGCGATCTCAGCGAGCAGATGGGGTTGGGGGTATGAACAGCCAGGCAGTCACCACCGCACCCACGCCCGCAGACCTCCTGTCCCTGTTGCGGTCTCACAGGGAAAGCTGGGAGAAACGTTTCCATCTGCGGCGCATCGGTCTGTTCGGCTCCACCGCCCGCAACGAGGCCACCGCGGCCAGTGATGTGGATGTGTGGGTGGAACTCGATCCCCTTACACCCTTCGCCACGGTGCACCTCAAGCAGGAGCTGGAGACCCTGTTGCAGAGGCCCGTGGATCTGGTGCGCCTGCGCGAGCGCATGAATCCTGCCCTGCGCCAGGCCATCCTGCGGGAGGGCATCAGCGCGTGAGTGGCGACCTCTTGTTGCTGCTCACGCCGCTGCGCCAGGCCCTGGAGCGGATCGAGCGCAAGGCAAGGCCGCTGTTGGCCAACACCGATCTGCTGGATCGCGAGGAGGGGCAGGACCTGCTCGATGTGATCGCGCACCAGTACTTCGATCTGGACACCGAGCAGGTGCTGCTGATCTGCCAGGAGGCGTTGCCAGAAGTTCTTGAAGCCATCCGTTGCCTTGAGCAATCAGCCAGGAAGGAGCCCTGACCCATGGCCAAAGCTGAAGCCTCAGTAGAAGAACCGGTCAGCAAGATCGAGCGCGGTGAGCTGCAAGAGCGCAACGGGGCTGGTTCAGAGAAGAGTGGCGAGCTGTTGTTCTGGGAGACCGGCGACGCCCTTGATTTCCAGGGCCAACTCCAGGCCCACGGCGCCATCAGTGGCCGCCGCAAGCTGCCCTGGCGCTACCGCTGGCCCGATGCCGTGCGCGATGACGTGCTGGCTCGGTTGTTGGCGCTGAATGCCGAGCGGTAGTGCGCTGTGCCCGTGACCCGGACGCGCTCGTTCCAGAGCTTGCGCAGTTGTTCAGTGTCACGGTGGTGAC
>JBIPMZ010000122.1:0-6813 GCA_044376165.1 Cyanobium sp. | reverse complement strand
CCCGTGATCTTCCTCTCCGCGCTCGATGCCATCGCCGAGCGCGTGGCGGGCCTCGACCTCGGGGCCGACGACTACCTCCCCAAACCGTTCAGCCCCAAGGAGCTGGAGGCCCGCATCGCCACGATCCTGCGCCGGGTGGGCCGGGGTTCGGCCGCCAGCGAGCCGCGGGATCTGCCCGCCGGCACCGGTGTCTTGCGTCTGGGGGATCTGGTGGTGGACACCAACCGCCGGCAGGTCACCCGCGACGGCCAGCGCATCGCCCTCACCTACACCGAATTCAGCCTGCTGGAGCTGCTGTTCCGCGAACCTGGCCGGGTGGTGCCCCGCGCCGAGATCCTCGAGCAGCTCTGGGGTTACCCCCCGCGCCGCGCCGCCGACCTGCGGGTGGTGGACGTCTACGTGGCCCGCCTGCGGGGCAAGTTGGAGCCCGATCCCCGCAACCCCGAGCTGATCCTCACCGTGCGCGGCACCGGCTACGCCTCCCAGCGGATGGGCGACTCCCTGGCCGCCGCCGTCTGAAGCCGACTGGGCTCTGAAGCCGTCAGCCCTCCGTCGGCCCCGCCCCCGCGGCGGAGGGCTCCGCGCTCCTGCAGGATGGCCCCACCTCCCCCATCCGCCACCCTGCCTTGTCGGAGCTGCGCGACAACCGCCTCAGTAAGGCTGCTGATCTCGAAAATTACGGCCGGCCGCCCTATGCCCTCCGCTACGCCCCCACCCACAGCGCCGCCGCGTTGCAGGAGGCCCATGCCGATCTCGAGAAGGGCGCCGAGCGCGAGGTGACCGTGACGGTGGCGGGCCGGATCCTCACCCGCCGGGTGCTGGGCAAGCTGGCCTTCTTCACCCTGGCCGATGAAAGCGGCACGATCCAGCTCTACATCGAGCGGGCCGCCCTCCAGGGCGCCCAATCCACCCAGCCTGCCGATCCCGCCCCGCCGGAGACCCCCGACACCTTTCAGCAGCTCACCACCCTCACCGATGCCGGCGACTGGATCGGCGCCACCGGCACCCTGCGCCGCACCGACAAGGGAGAGCTGTCGGTGAAGGTGCGCGACTGGACGATGCTCTGCAAGTCGCTCCAGCCGCTGCCCGACAAGTGGCACGGCCTGGCGGACGTGGAGAAGCGCTACCGCCAGCGCTATCTCGACCTGGTCGTCTCCCCCCACACCCGCGAGACCTTCCGCCGTCGCGCCCGGATGGTGAGCACCATGCGCCGCTGGCTGGAGGGGCGGGGCTTCCTGGAGATCGAGACGCCG
Source organism: Cyanobium sp. (assembly GCA_044376165.1). GTDB lineage: Bacteria > Cyanobacteriota > Cyanobacteriia > PCC-6307 > Cyanobiaceae > Cyanobium. The sequence goes on along the minus strand of JBIPMZ010000122.1, from coordinate 5,560 downwards.
GTGCTGCAAATGGAGGCCGGCGGCGCCGATGCCCGCCCGTTCACCACCCATCACAACGCCCTCGACCTGCCGCTCACCCTGCGCATCGCCACCGAGCTGCACCTCAAGCGGCTGGTGGTGGGGGGCTTCGAGCGGGTGTACGAGCTGGGCCGCATCTTCCGCAACGAAGGGGTGAGCACCCGCCACAACCCCGAGTTCACCTCCGTGGAGATCTACCAGGCCTATGCCGATTACCAAGACATGATGGATCTCACCGAGCAGCTCATCGCCGCCTGTTGCGAGGCGGTGTGCGGCGGCACGGTGATCGAATACCAGGGCACGGCGATCGATCTCACCCCGCCCTGGCCGCGCCTCTCCATGCACGCCCTGGTGCAGCAGCACACCGGCTTGGATTTCCACCGCTTCTCCAGCCGCGACGAAGCCGCCACCGCCATGCTCGGCGCCGGGCTTGAGGTGCCCGAGAGCGCCGACGGCGTCGGGCGGCTGCTCAATGCGGCCTTCGAGCAGCGGGTGGAGGGCCGCTTGATCCAGCCCACCTTCGTGCTCGATTACCCGATCGAGATCTCCCCCCTGGCCCGCCGCCACCGGAGCGAGCCGGGGCTGGTGGAGCGCTTCGAGCTGTTCATCGTCGGCCGGGAGACCGCCAACGCCTTCAGCGAGCTGATCGATCCCGCCGAGCAGCGCGCCCGCCTGGAGGCCCAACAGGAGCGCCGCCGTGCCGGGGATCCCGAGGCGCAGACGGTGGACGAGGACTTCCTGCACGCCCTCGAGATCGGCATGCCCCCCACCGGCGGCCTCGGCATCGGCATCGATCGGCTGGCCATGCTGCTCACCGACAGCCCTTCCATCCGCGATGTGATCGCCTTCCCGCTGCTCCGGCCAGAAGCTCCCCGCCCGGGGGAGGGCGCCTCCCCTGCGGGGGCGGGACCGGTGCAGTGAGATACTGGAACCGCCTAGGCATTCTTCCCCAACCGGGGTTCTCGGTCCCATGAGTGGTGAGCGCGTCGGTTTTCGCTTCAAACACGCCGATGCGGTCGTGAAGCGCAATCCCCAGGGTCGATCGCGCCGAGGCTGGGTGATGGAGCCGGTGGAGCAGACCACCAGCCGCGGCACCAAAATGCCGGCCTACCGCATCCGCTGGCGGGACAGTGAGCGCCCGGAGATCGTTCTGCAGCACATGCTGATCGCGGATCCCGATCCCACTCCGCCCCCTGAGGGGGTGAGCCTGGTGCCTCCGGCTCCCAAGAAGTGAGCGCTCTGGCGCTTCCCCCCCCTTTCGAATCCGTCTCCTTTTCCACCCTTCAGCTCCACCCCCGCAGCCGATAAACCAGGCTTCCCAGGTGCTCTTTCAGCACCTGCGTGGTGGTGGCCAGCGCCTCCGCCGTGGGCAGCAGGTCCAACGCCACGCTGGCAGGTGAGGGCCTGCCCAGGGTCCGGCGTTCGGGCAGCAGGAAGTCGCAGGCCACCGGCACGATCGTCAGGTCGGTGCGGCGCTGGAAGGTGGCCGTGGCCCGTGGCAGGTGGGTGGCGCTGGTCACCAGCAGCACCGAACGCCAGCCCCGCTGCCGCGCGATGCGCTGGAGGGCCGCCGCCTCCTCGGCCGTGTTGCGGGCCTCGCCGCTGGGCACGATCCTTCCCCTTGGCACCCCCAGCTCCGTGGCCAGTCGCGTGGCGGAGGTGGCCTCGCTGGGGCTCGGATCGGAGTCGGTGAAGCTGACCACCCCCCCGGAGACCAGCAACCAGGGAGCCCGGCCCTGGCGCAGCAAGGCCACCCCGGTGAGCAGGCGATCCCCGGCTTCCGTCACCTCCACGCCGCGGCGGGGTGGCAGGGCCGGCCGCAGGCCGCCCCCCAGCACCATCACAGCATCGGCGCGGGGCAGCGGGCTCGGGGTGAGCCGGATGGCCTGCTCCTCCAGCTGCCACACCAGCTCGCGGCTGAGCCAGGGGCTGGCGCTCAGCCAGAGCAGCGCCAGCCCCCCGGCCGCCACCCAGGGCGACCAGGCCCGGCGGCGGCCGAGAAGGGCCGCAAGCTGCAGCAGTACCGCCAGCCCAAGGGGATAGAGGAAGAGAGGCAGCAGTTTGGAGAGAAGGAATCCCATCCGTCGCGCTCAGGGGCTCCGCTTCATCGGCCCAGGCGTCGCTTCAGCTCCTGCAGCTCCAGCCCTGTCTCAAACGCTGCCCAATCGGCCTCCAGGCTCTCCAGGGGGCTGATCCGGGCGGGGGAGGGGGTCGCGGTGGCGGCCCCCGCGGCGGCGGATGGCCGCGGCAGATCCGCCAGCTCCTTTTCCACCGCTTCGAAGCTGCGGCCCAGCTCCCCCAGCTCCTGCCAGTGCCGCCGGCCCTGGTCCATCAAGGTGGCGATGTGGCGCTCCGCTCGGGCAGCCAGGTCGAGGGCCCCGGCGCCACGAGCCCTCTCCACCCTCTCCTGCCAGCGGCGGATCTCCACCGCCAAATCGAGCAGCTGTCGCCGTGCCCGTTCGGCCTGGCCCTGAAGCTCCAGCCGCCGCTGGTGCAGTTTCTGCTGGCGGTCCCGCTCCCCCTGCTCCCGCTGCAGCGCCTCCTGCTGGGGGTTGGCCTGCAGAAAGGCCTCCAACGTGCTGTCCAGCCTTGCCTCCAGCTCCTCCAGCCAGCTCCCGCCGTCGCTCATGGTTGCCTGTCGGGAGCGGCTTCCCCCGGGGCCCGGGTGATCAGAGGGGCCTCGATCTCCTGCTGCAGGGGGGTGATGGCCGCCTCGCGGGAGCGCAGCAGCAACTGGGTGAGGCGCGCGATCGCCCCCTCCCCCAGATCCTGGGTGCTGATGCTGTCGAAAGCCTGGCGATAGAGCTCCTCCAGCTGCTGGATCAGTCCCTCCCGAACGGCGCGCATCGCCTGACGCTGCTCCTCTCGGCTCATGCTGGGCTTCCCCCCGATTCCGCATTCCCCCAGTCTGGCGGGGCCGCGGCGGGCGTCACCAGCAGCCGCAGGGAGAGGTCGCCGAGGGGATCGCTCCAGGCTTGGGCCGGGCGCCAACCCGCCGACTCCGCCAGGGCGTCGAAGGCGGCCGGCGTGTATTTGCGGCTGTGCTCCGTCACGAGCGCTTCGCCGGCCGCAAACCGCCAGGATTCACCGGCCAGGCGGACGCTCTGCTCGCGCTGGCTCACCAGCTCCATGACGATCTGGCTCGGCCCGGGCTCCCAGCGCGCTCGGTAGTGGAAGGCCTCCAGGTCGAATTCGCCGTCCAGGTCGCGGTTGAGCCGGCGCAGCAGATTGAGGGCGAAGGCGGCGGAAACCCCCGCGGCGTCGTCATAGGCCGCCACGAGGCGCCCCTGGTCCTTGGGATGGTCGACCCCCACCAGCAGGGCGCTGCCGGGTCCGAGCAGCCTGCGGCTGTTTTGCAGCCAGGCCTTGGCCTCCTCCGGCGCCAGGTTGCCGATCGAGCTGCCCGGGAAGAAGCCCACCCGTCGCTGGCCATCGAGCAACGGGTGGCTGGGCAGCGCCTCCAGTCGGGTGTAGTCGCAGCAGATGCCCAGCACGGGGAGGGCGGGGTGGCGGCTCTGCAGCTCGGCGCAGGCCGGTGCCAGGTGGGCCGCGCTGATGTCGAGGGCCACGTAGGCCGCCGGCCGCAGGGCGTTGAGCAGCGGGCTCACCTTGCGCGCGCTGCCCGCCCCGAACTCCACCACCACCCCGGGGCCCAGGGCGGAGGCGAGTTCCACCGCCCGCGCCTCCAGCAGCTCGGTCTCCGTGCGGGTGAGGGTGTATTCGGGCTGGCAGCAGATCGCGTCGAACAGCCGCGAGCCTTCGGCGTCGTAGAGCAGCCAGGCGGGCAGCTGCTTGGGGGTGCGCCCCATGCCCTCCCGCACCAGACGGGCCATGTCGGCCGGTTCCGGGTGCAGATCGAGCAGGGTGGGCTGGGGGAGCAGGGCCGTGGGGGTGCTCATCGATCTTGGGCCAGGCGCAGGCCCGCGGCCATCCAGCGGCTCGCTGGGGGGAAGAAGTTGCGGTAGGTGGCCCTGCCGTGGTCGTCGGGGGTGAGGAAGGAGCTGCCGCGCAGCACGAATTGGGAGGTCATGAACTTGCCGTTGTATTCACCCACGGCGCCGACGGCCGGGGCAAAGCCGGGATAGGGGCGGTAGGGGCTCGAGGTCCACTGCCAGAGAAGGCCGAAGGCCTGGGGCAGGCCGGCGCGGGCCGCCGTCTCCCACTCCGCCTCACTGGGGAGCCGGGCGCCGGCCCAGCGGGCGTAGGCGTCGGCTTCAAACCAGCTGAGATGCCGCACCGGCGCCTGGAGCGGACGGGGCCGCCGGCCCGCCAGGGTGAACTCCCAGTCACCGCGCCAGTAGCGGGGCGACTGCCAGCCCCGCGCCTGAACCACCGCCCAGCCTTCGCTCATCCACAGCTCGGGCCGCCGATACCCGCCGTCGGCGATGAACGCGGCGAATTCCCCGTTGCTCACCAGCCGCTCGGCCAGCCGGAACGGCTCCAGCCAAACCCGGTGACAGGGTCCTTCGTTGTCGAAGTGGAAGCCTTCCTCCCGGAGGGAATGGCCGATCTCCACCAGCCCGCCGGGGAAGGTGCGCCAGGCTGTTGCCGTCTGCGCCCCCTCGCCCGCCTCGGGCTCCGGGCCCAAACGATGCTCCCACAAGCCTTCGGGGCTGAGCGCCCCCTCCCCCCAGGCGGGTTCCAGCGGGTTCCGGGAGAAGCCGTCGAGCAGGTCCATCAACAGCAGCTCCTGGTGCTGCTGCTCGTGCTGGAGGCCGAGATCCAGGAGGGCGCGCAGGGGGAGGGCCTGCTCGGGCGGTTGGCTGTCCAAACCTTCCAACAGCGTCAGCAGCCCTTCATCCACGCGCCGTCGCCAGGCGTACACCTCGCCCATCGCGGGCCGGGTCAGGAGGCCCCGCGCCGGGCGGGGGTGGCGGGCGCCGATGGCCTCGTAGTAGGAATTGAACAGGTAGCCCCAGCGCGGATCGCTCCCCGGCCAGCCCCGCAGGTGGGGCTGCAGCAGGAAGGTTTCGAAAAACCAGGTGGTGTGGCCGAGGTGCCACTTGGGGGGGCTGGCATCGGCCATCCCCTGGAGGCAGAGGTCTTCGGGTTCGAGGGGGGCGATCAGGGCCTCGCTGCGGCTGCGCACCCTGCGGAGCCGCTCTTCGGTCGCCGTTGGGGCCGCCCCGCAAAACGAGGCGGGGGAGGGGGGGGAAGCCTGGCCCATCGGCAAGGAGGTGATGCCATCGAAGTTAGAGGCTTTCCCTACGATTCGGCCATATGTTCGCGACAGGGACCTCTTACGGCATGGTGGGGATCCGCTCCCGTCTTCCCCGCTGCGCAACGCCGGCCCGGGCGGGTCGCGGCGCATGATCACCACCATGGCCCCCGGGCAACAGGTGGGCGGGCGTTACCGGTTGGAGCGCCGCCTTTCGGAGGGCGACGCCAGCCAGGGTGAGCTCTGGCTGGCCTCCGACACCCTCGCCGGGGAGACCCCGGTGGCCCTGCGCCATCTCGGCCCCGAGGCGGATCAGGGCCGGGCCCGGGAGCTTTGGGGGCGTTTGCAGGGGCTGCTCCATCCCCAGGTGCCGCGCTTCGGCGG
>JBIPMZ010000121.1:0-6906 GCA_044376165.1 Cyanobium sp. | reverse complement strand
ATGAGCTTGTCCTCTGCTGCAGTGGCCCAGGCCGCTGCATTGCCTTCCCTTGGCCTCCTGCCGCCGCCGGCGTTGGCCCATCGCTCGGTCGTCATCGTCGCCGCTGGTGGCCGTGATCTCGTCTGGCCCCAGGAGCGCATCGCCTCCGCCCTGCTCCAGCGCAGCGGTGGCCGGCCTGTCCATCTGCTGCTGCATGGCGGGGCCCGTGGCGCAGATCGCTCCATCGGCCGTGCCGCCCAGCAGCTCGGCTGGCGGGTCCAGTCCCTCGCCGCTGATTGGCGCCGCTATGGCCGCAGTGCTGGCCCCATCCGCAATCGCCTCCTGCTGGAGCAGGCCCTGGTGGAGGCCCAGGCCCACACCTGCCCGGCGTTCAGCGCCTCGGTGCTGGTGATCGCCTTTCCCGGTGGGGCAGGCACGGCCTCGCTGGTGCAGCAGGCCCGCCGCTGCTCCTCCCGTTCGCCAGTGCCGGTGGTGGTGATGGAAGTGCCGCCGCCGTTCTCGCCGGAGCCCCTCCCCGCCTGAGGCGCATCCGCTGCCCCGTTCTTCTTGTCCCTTATCCCCATTCACCACCCCATGGCTGTTCTCACCGCCCCCGCCGCTCCTCTCACCCCGGCTCTTCCTCAGGCCACCGGCCCGTCATGCAACCTGCAGCGTTCCGGCTCCCTCTGGCAGCTGGGCATCGAGGCCCAGGAACTCACCACCGCCATCGGCCAGCTCGCCGAGCAGCTGGAAGCCGACGACGACGATTCCCGCGCACAGGCACTCGCCGAGCTGGAGGCTGCCCTGCTTGCAGAGGAAGGCAACAAGGCCGCCCTCGCCGCCAAGGCCGATGCCACCTGCTGGGTGATCGAGCACCTGCGTGGTCAGGCCGCCTACCGCCAGCAGCAGGCCAAGCGTCTCACTGAGCTCTCTCGATCCGATGCCTCCCGGGCCGACGCCCTCGAGGACTCCCTGGTCCTGGTCCTCACCCGGCTGCAGCCCACCGCCACCCGGTTCTCCTTTCCGAATCACGAGCTCAGTTCCCGCAAGTCCCAGGCCGTCGAGATCGACGACGAGGACGCCCTCGATTCCCAGTGGCTGAGCTTCTCCACCACCAGCAAGCCAGACAAGGCCGCCATCAAGGACGCCCTCAAAGCCGGCCAGCTCATCCCCGGCGCCCAGCTCCTCTCCCGCCGCTCCTGGCGCATCCACTAGGGGCCAGAGGCCCCTCCCACATGGGGTTCTGGTGCTGTTGCCGGGGCCTCTTCTTCCTGATCCCAATTCACTCCTCTCCTCTTCTCGCTCCATCGCTTCCCATCGCCATGACCGTCGCCGCTCCTTCCGCCAACGGGGCCAGCACTATCCGCCGCCCCGCAGCTCCTCCACCCATCCAGAGGCCGACATCGGCCCTGGAGCTGATCCGCACCGCTGATCGGGCCGAAGTTCCTCCCGCAACAGCCCACGAATCCGCCGCGGCTCCCCAAGCCCACCCGGCACAGCCCAGCGGCTTCTCCCCCGAGCAGCTCGCAGCCCTGGCCGCACCCCTCGATCGGGCGAATGTCCGCCAGCGGGAGCAGGGCCGCGGAAAGGTGGCATACCTGGAAGGCTGGCAAGTCATCGCGGAGGCGAACCGCATCTTTGGCTTTGACGGCTGGCAACGGCAGACCATCGCCGTCCGCTGCGTTTCCCAGGCCGAGCGCCCCATAGGTAGGGACCAGAAGCCTGGCTGGGGTGTCACCTACACCGCTCGCGTTCGCGTCACCGTCACCGCCGGAGGTCTGACGCCCCTGGTTCGGGAGGGCAGTGGCGCCGGCCACGGCATCGACGTTGACCTGGGCCAGGCCCATGAGTCCGCCCTCAAGGAAGCCGAGACCGACGCCATGAAGCGCGCGCTCATGACCTTCGGAAACCCGTTTGGCCTCGCCCTCTACGACAAGGCGCAGCGGCAGGTCAGCAGTGCTGCGGGCCAGGGTGATGGAGCACAGCGGGCAGACGGGCAGCGGCCAACGGTGGGCAGCGGTCTTCTCGGAGTCGGCCGGAGGCTGGTTCTCCCGCCGCCGCCGCTGACTCCCCGGCTCAGGGCCGCACCCAGGCCACGGCCCCGACGCCTCCGCCATCAGCCCCGGCCGACTCCGGCCAGGTGCCCCTCGATGCCGAGACGATCCAGCACCTCCACAGCACCCTCCGGGCCCTGCCCCGCCCCCTGCTGGAGAGCCTCACCCGGGCCTTTCGCAAACGGTTCCAGGTGCCCGAGGCCGCTGCCACCATCGCCGATCGGATCAACCAGAAGTGCCACCACGACTGGATTGAGACCTTCCTGGTGCAGCACCAGGAGTGCGCCCAGCAGATCAGAGATCAGCACCGAGAGGTGCGCTGAGCAAACAAGCACGAAATGTGCACTGAGCAGACGGATATCGATAGGTGCGCTCAGTGGACCAGCACCGAACGATTCGCTGAATGGACAGGCACCCAGAAGTGCGGTCCACCAATCAGCACCAGGGTGACAGCGTGTCCCAACCAGCATTAGTGGCAGCGATGCGATCCCGGATCGGGGAGCTGTGCGCCATCCTGCCCGCGCCGGTTGACCAGGAGGGAGCGTGTCGATCAACGCCGCGATGCTGCTGGCCGGGGTGCTGCTGCTACTGGGCATCGCCTCCAGCAAGTTCTCCGCCCGGCTCGGCGTGCCCGTGCTGGTGCTGTTCCTGTCGGTGGGGATGCTGGCGGGCTCGGAAGGGCTAGGCCGCATCCCGTTCGAGAACTACGGCCTCGCCAACAACATCGGCAGCGTCGCCCTGGGCCTGATCCTGTTCGACGGCGGCCTGCGCACACCGCTGCAGGCCGTGCGTCGCGTCTGGAAGCCGGCGCTGGCGCTCTCCACCGTGGGCGTGCTGCTCACATCCCTGATTACTGGGCTGGCGGCGTCCTGGGTGCTGGGACTGCCGCTGCTGCAGGGCCTGCTGGTGGGCAGCATCGTCGGCTCCACCGATGCCGCCGCCGTGTTCTCGGTGCTGCGCAGCAGCGGCCTGCGGCTGCCGGAGCGGCTCACCGCCACGCTCGAGGTGGAGAGCGGCGCCAACGATCCGATGGCGATCTTCCTGACGCTCGGCCTGATCGGCGTGATCACCGGCAGCGCCGATTCACCTCTGGCCCTGCTGTGGCTGTTCCTTGGCCAGTTCGGGGTCGGCACCATCGCCGGGCTGCTGGTGGGACGCCTGGCCACGGCGGCCGTGAACCACATCAACCTCGACACCCCTGGTCTGTATCCGCTGCTGGCGCTGGCCTTCGCGTTGGTGGCCTTTGGGGCGGCGGCGGTGCTGGGGGGCAGCGGCTTCCTGGCCGTCTACATCGCCGGCATCGTGCTGGGCAGCAGCACGATCGTGTTCCGCCGCGGCATCTTCTCCTTCCACGACGCCATCGCCTGGCTGGGGCAGATCGTGCTGTTCGTGATGCTGGGGCTTCTCAGCTTTCCGAGCCGCCTGCTGGCGGTCGCCTGGGAGGGCCTGCTGATCGCCCTGGTGCTGATCCTGGTGGCGCGGCCGATCGCCGTCTGGGCCTCGGTGTGGCCGTTCCGCTTCCGCCGCCGCGAGCTGAGCTTCCTCTCCTGGGTGGGGCTCAAGGGCGCCGTGCCGATCACCCTGGCCACCTTCCCGCTGCTGGCGGGCGTGCCCAAGAGCGGCCAGATCTTCAATGCCGTGTTCTTCGTGGTGGTGCTGTCAGCGCTCAGCCAGGGCTGGTCGCTGCCGCTGGTGGCCCGCTGGCTGCACCTCGGCCGCCCGGCCGATCCAACCCCGGCCCTGTCGGTGGAGCTCAACGCCCTGCGGCAGGTGGATGGCGAAATCGTCGACTACACCGTCCAACCTGGCTCCCTCGTGGCCGGCCTGCCCCTTCGGGAGCTGGCCCTGCCCGATGGGGTGGTGGTCAGCCTGATCGTGCGCGGCCAGGAGGTGGTGATGCCCCGCGGCAGCTCCACACTGCAGCCCGGCGACCACGTGTTCGTGGCCCTGCGCACCGCGTTGGAGCCGCTGATCGATCGGCTGTTCGACCCTGATCCCGAGCCCACCGTTCTGCCGCCGGGTCTGCGGCTGAGCTTCCATGCCGCCACCACCGTCGCGCAGCTGCATCGTTTCCTCGGGTTGCCGCTGCCACAGGAGATCAGCACCCAGCAGGCGTCTCGGAACCTCGGGGCCCTGCTCCAGCAGGGAGGCCCGGCTGCAGCGGGGTCCATCGGCGTTCTGCAGTTGCAAGCTGGTGCGGATCCAGATCACGTGGCTGTGATTCCCCATGAGGTAGAGCAGGCCTGAAAGCGAGCCGAGCTGGAGCGCCCAAGGTCTCACTCATGAGGTGAGGACTGGATCCCACTGCTGCGGGCCGATCACGAACAGCACATCGCCGGCCTGAAGTTTCACGTCGCCGCGGGGGGTAGCCAGGGTCGCTCCGGAGCGCTGCACCGCCAGCACCGTCACCCCATGGTCATCGCGCAGGCGACTGGAGGCGATGGTCTGGCCCACCCATGGGTTGTCCTCTCGCAGGGGGATGCTGTGGGTAGCGAGATCGGGCAGCACCACCCGCAGGTCATGCACCATGGTCGCCTCCGGCGCCAGGCTGCGGGCCATCGCTCGCCACTCGCCGCGCACATCTCCGATCAGCTCCTTGATCCGCTCACGCGGCACGAGCATCCGGGCCAGCACGCGGGAGAAGACCTCGATCGACACCTCCAGCTCATCGGCGATCACCTCATCGGCCCCCAGCTGGGTGAGAGGTTCCACCTCCCGGAGGTAGCGGGTGCGAACCAGGATGAAGGCATCCGGTGCCAGGCGCCGGGCGAGCTCCACGATGCGCCGCGCCGCGCCGGGATCATCGATCACCACCACGATCGCCCGGGCCTGATGGGCCCGCACCAGCTCAAGAATGGCCGGCTGGCCGGCGTCGCCGTAGTGGATCGGCAGGCCTTCGCTTTGGCCTCTGCGCACCAGGGCGGCGTTGAGCTCCACCACCGCATAGGGCACATCACAGCGCCGGCAGCTGGCGGCCAGGTTGCGACCCGTCACCCCGAACCCCACGATCAGCACGCTGGGGGCCTCCTGGGGCGCCGTGCCGACGAGCCCCTGGCCGGTGCGGTGATCGCTCCAGCGGCCGAGCTTTGTGGAGGCCAGCTGATCCGCCAGCTTCGGGGCGGCCTGGATCAGCAGCGGGGTGGCGAGCATGCTCAGCACCGCCACCACCAGCACGCTTTGAAACACCTCCTGAGAGAGCAGGCCGGCGCTCACACCCGCCTTGGTGGCCACCAGCGAGAACTCCCCCACCTGGGCCAGGGCCATGCCGGAGAGCACGGCCTGGCGCAGGGGCAGTCCCACCGCCAGAGAGGCGGAGGCGGCGATTAGCGGCTTGATCAGCAGCACGGCAGCCGTGAGCAGCAGCATCGGGCCGAGATTGCCGGTCAGAACCTTCAGATCGAGCAGCATGCCGATCGAAATGAAGAACAGGCTCATCAGCACATCGCGGAAGGGCAGCATCACCGCCACCGCCTGATGGGAATACTCGGATTCCGAGAGGATGAAACCCGCCAGGAAGGCCCCCAGCGCCAGCGAAAGGCCGAGCGACTGGGTGAGCACCGCGATGCCCACGCAAAGCATGAAGACCCCCAGGAGAAAGGCCTCGGAACTGCGGGTGCGGGTGATGCGCTCCAGAACCCAGGGCACGATCCAGCGGTAGGAGGTGTAGCCGAAGGCCGCCACCAGAAGCACCTTGAGCAGCAGCGCGCCCAGATCGGCGAGGCCGCCGCCGCCTCCCTTGCCGGCCAGTCCCGCCATCCCCGCCAGCAGCGGTGCGGTGAGCATCACCGGCACCACGCCGATGTCCTGGTAGATCAGGATCGAGAGAATCGAGCGGCCGTGCGGGGTTTCCAGTTCACCGCGGTCCTGCAGTAGCCGCAGCACGATCGCCGTGCTCGAGAGCGCCACCACGAAACCGAGGTAGACGCTCTGCTGCGGCACCAAGCCGGTGAGGGGCAGCAGCAGGGTGACGAGGGCCGCGGTGCCGAAGAACTGAACCGTGCCGCCGATCGCGAAGAAGCGCTTCAGGCGCTCCAGGTCGGCGATCGAGATCTCTAGCCCGATCACAAACAGCAGCAGTACCACCCCGATCTCGGCCAGCAACTCGATCTCATGGGCATTGCGCACCAGCTGCAGGGCATGGGGCCCGGCGATCACCCCGGCCAACAGCAGCCCGATCGCCGAAGGCAGCCGCAGGCGGTGGCACACCAGCGCAGCGGCGACCGACAGGGCGAAGATCGTGACCAGATCCAGCAACAGGCTCTGCATGTCCGCCAGGCTCCGCGACAGGGCGCGCAAGCTATCGGCAAATAGCACAACTTGGGTGCAAAATCTCACCCAGGTCAGCGGATGACGCTAATCACGCGCTGGCGGTGTAATGGCCAGAGAAGCAGGCCGCATCCATGGCTCGACTTCACACGGCAAGACCCTGGCAGGCGGCTCATGGGCCCTGGATCAACAGGCGGCGCCGAGGCGGCCGAGGCCTGAACCCGTGCTAGTACAGATGTACGCATTTGGAGAGGGTTATGTGTGGTCCCTTGTCACGGCTTGCGGCCCTGGTCGCGCAGCTTGAAGCTCCAGTTGAGGACTGGCCCTATCTCGATGAGGCCGTGCTGCTCAGGACCCGCAGCCGCAAGGTCTGCATGACCTGCCACTGGTTCAGGCACCACGCCGGGGTGAACTGCATCCCGGTGCTCACCTGCCAGCTGCACCAGGGGCTGATCGCCCATGGCGAGCACCTCACCAGCCGCTGCCAGGGTTGGACCGACGACCAGGTCCGCCAGAAGGGCTGGGCGCCGGAGGTGGCCTGAGCGGCCCATGCACGTCGGTGACCGGAAGCGACCGCCGCTCTCGCCCCAGGAAGGCTGGCTGAGCG
>JBIPMZ010000397.1:0-6970 GCA_044376165.1 Cyanobium sp. | reverse complement strand
CGTTTACTCTCTCTGTTGGAACATCAGGAGTGGCAAATCCATCCTCGCTCTCAACTTCGATGTCAATGTACATGATGCGAACCATTGAGGAGTCATACTCCAATTCACCACCGCTACCATAGTTCTCTGCGATGAATTGATACTGTGCTTCAATGTCGCCGTATACCTTGAAGCCCTCCACATCGGAATACTTCTTGATGAATTCATATGCCTCGTATGTGTTCTCAAAGTCGATGGGATCAACAGTTGTTCCATCAATCGTCTTCCACGAAGTCGGCTTCGGCTTCTTGGTTGGGACATAGAGAGTCGGGCGAAAGGTCAGAGACTCATGGACACGGGCACCGTGCTTGTCATAGCCACGGTGCATGATGCGACTTCCCTTTTGATTAACGGCAGTATAAAACGGCTTCATGCAAAGAGGTCTTTCAGGGTTTGGGGAACTTCTTCCGCAATTCTATCCTCTGCCAACTTTACATAATCAGGATTCAACTCAGTTCCGATGTAATTTCTACCGTTCAAAAGAGAGACAACCGCAGTTGTGCCGCTGCCCGTGAAGGGATCGAATACCGTACCATCCTTTGGGCATCCAGCCAAGACGCATGGAAGAATCAAGTCTTTTGGAAAAGTCGCAAAGTGCGCCCCCTTGTAGGAACGGGTTGTGACAGTCCACACGGATCTCTTGTTCTTCATGGGATTCTCTTCCCACTCCTTACCTTCAAGTCCGTGGTGCTTCAACTTCGGATCGGTAGTTCCATCTCTCATTTGACTACGATCACGGGTTCCCCAATTCTGTGCGGGTTCCTTAATTGCCTCAAAGTCATAATAGTAGCGAGGCTTCTTGGAAAGAAGGAATATGTATTCATGCGCTTTGGTGCAGCGGTCTTCCACGCTTTCGGGCATGGGATTTGGCTTGTTCCAAATGATATCCTGCCGCAGATACCACCCGTCTGCTTGCAGCGCAAAGGCTACTCGCCATGGAATACCGATCAAGTCTTTTTGCTTAAGTCCCTTTTGATCCTTGCGATTTGCAGGAACGAAGTCTGATGGCATACCACGCTGACCCCCTACCGTCTGCGGTGGAGGGGCACAGTTCTTTGCGCTCATGTACGAGTCGCCAAGGTTTAGCCATAGGGTGCCGTCATCCCGCAGAATTCTCTTGACTCCACGAAATACATCGACCATCTTTTGTACATACCCTTCAACCGTATCTTCCTGACCGATTTCGTCCTCGCCGCCTTCATAGTCACGAAGACCAAAATACGGAGGTGATGTAATACAAGTATGGATGCAACCATCAGGCAATGTTTCCATGCCCTTTATGCAATCGCCAAGAATGATGCGGTGCGTGTTCATGATGGGTACTTTGTTCCTCTTGCAAAGAAGTGTTCTTCGAAGTCGGTAAAATCGAAGCACTCCTTGGCATACTCTAGGATAATGTTCTTGTCAAACTTGTTGCAGGAGTACACATCAAGAGTGATGAAGTGAGTTGGTTCGATGGAGTGGATTTGAATTCCGCTTTCAATCAGAGGAACCCATCCACTCACTCCCGCCTTCTGCGGGTACAGTTCCTTGCCCTGCTGTGTTGGTCCATGAATGACAAAAGGCTGACTCATGCGAGTCATTCCGATCTTGTCAACCACTCGCTCAAGAAAGCGATAGTGAAGTTCCAAGTCATCTGCTGCACCTGAACGACAGTTATCCATGTCTAGGCAGTAAGAGTAACCAAAAGGCTCATTATTCATTGACGCTCCGTTGCATGAATCCAATCTTGATGAATCAATTCGTAAGACTCGTATTGTACACGAACATTGTTCTTGGTCAAGTCCCAAAGCACACGATCACCAACACAAATGTCTTCGGTGACCTTATCTCCCACAGAAACCACAACACTCCAAATGTTTGGATTTGTTAGTTTTTCCTTGTAGATGATTCCAGATTCTGTTTTCTTTTCAGCACCAAAATTGTGCTTTTGTACAACGATCCACTTACCCACGGGTTTGATTTTCTTCATTTCAATTCTCTTTTCACCTTTTTCCAATACTTCAATGTTGCTGATTCTTTATGTCCGTCTGGTCCACCGTTATGAATTCTTGCCAGTTGCTCAAGAGTCGAATCGGAGGTTCCGTATCTGCGGAGGTAAGCCCGTACAACTCGCTTGGCGTAGTCAGGATTGAAGCAGTCTTCATATTTCCCGCCGAGCGTCTTGTCAAATTCGACCGCATCTTGCCAATAGCATCGGTGAATTTGCAGTAGACCAATTGCTCTGCCTCCGTCCCCAACAGCCTTTGCATCGCCTTTCGACTCCACCCGAACCAATGCGGGGATAAGCCTATCAAGTGTTGCGTTGGAGACTTCTCCTGCATTAGCCGTTTGAGGGAACAGGAGGATCAGGCTCAAAATGCTGAATTTGAACATTGTCACCAACGATGAAGTGTGGTCTAGACGCACGATGTTCTTCCTCCTTCTTTGACTGAATGTATGAATAGAAAAGAACCGAGTAGTTAATCATGTCAAGGATGGTGTCCTCAAGACTTTCGTCCTTGACCTGAAACACACCCGCTTCCACGAACGAAGACAATCGGGACATCTTGTCGGTCATTCTGACAAGCATTCCCGCTTCCGTCTTGCAGATGCCCATGGCTTCACAACGGGTGAAGTTGGCGAACGGTTCGACACCATGCCGCCCTGCATAATCGGCATTCTTGCGGCGCATCAGTTCGAAAGCCTTTGAGCAAAGTGCCTTATGGTGTTGTAGCAATTCATCACGGTGCATAATTAAGCCTTTCCTGTGGAGCCGAACCCGCCGCTACGGTCGGTCTTCCCTTTTACTTCATCGGCAAGTTGGACGAAATCTGTGTAGATTTTTTCCACAATTTCGCCTTGGCAGATGCGGTCGCCATGAGTTATCTTGATATCGGTCATTGTCGTATTGGTTACGGGAACCATCAATTGGTGCGTATAGTCGGAGTCAATAACTCCTTCGCAGTTAGACAGCATGAGACCACCCTTGATCGCTAGCCCAGAGCGCATGTGTAGACGCACGGAATAACCACGGGGGATATCCAATACAAGTTGGGTGGGAAGGAGCATACGGCATCCTGGACGAAGCAGGACGGATGCCTCCTTATCTCCACGAACCTCATCAACGAAAGCCATACTCTTAAAATTGCTGCTGTTTTTGTCCCATGCATCAACCTCCCGCTTTCCTGCGGGGAAACATACACGGATATCAAAACAGGCGGATTCCTCCGTAGCATATGCGGGAGGAAAAGCCGCCTGATGAAGTTTGTGGAAACCTAGCGTGACACGCCGTTCACTCATGATGAATACCTCAATTTGGTTGTGTCAGTCTACACTAAAATCAGTCTTCGTCAATATATTTCTTGCGAATACCGATTCGGTACTTGGGTATCAATTCCCATTCTTTCTTCTCTCCAAAAGGAAGAATCTTGAAATGGGAAATCGGACAAGCGGGGTCTTTTGTGATTGTTGGATTAACAATTTTTACTAGACCCCATTGCTCCAAGAGATTTGCAATAGTATTTCTTCGACCCTTATCCGAATCGCTGAAGTCGTTCTCAAGACCGTCCAGCATGAACAATTCCTTGAAGTGAACGATATAGTACTTGCCTCTCTTATGCAAGATATGGCAAGACTGATATAGTTTCTTCTCTGTTTTGGAAGAAATGCCGATGCGGGTCAGGGTTTCTTTGACCTTAAGAAAATTATCTGGCGAGGGTAAGGTGACCTCTACCAAGTTGTTCACGATTTGGTCTATATTCACGGCTCAATGCTCTCAAATAAAAGTCTCTTGCATTATTTAGCATTAGAACCGCCTTTGCCCTTCAGAATGGCATCCAACCTGTCTTTTGGAAGGAAACGAATGTATTCCATTGCCCTCTTTCTCCCCACAGAATACTGTAGCATGACGGCTTCGATAATAGGTTCATCTTCCTCTACAGGCTTGATCCACTTATCGAATCGCTTTCGCTTTCGAATAGAGTGGTAAAGATAGTCATACTGCATTCGCCGTTCAGCCAATGGCAAGCAGTTCATTTCATTCGCATAGAAAATACTATCGGAACTAAAAGACAGACCACGATTCACAACAAAAGGAACATAGTCCTTTTCGGCATCAGGACTTATGTCCATCATGTTGCCTGTTTTTTCGTTGATGCTTTTGATGAAATCAAATGGATTCAGTTTGCTCATGTCAAATCGATTCTATCAATGTCAAGTTCTTCGCTCTTGACGCTCACAATTAATCGCATCGGGATGTATATCCATTTGCGCTTCTTGATGTCATATACGGAATGCAACAGAAACTGATCGTATGCGTTGCTCCCATGATACCGATCAATCAAGGGTGCTTCAACATAATCTTGCCCAACTACGCAAACCCTGTGAGAAATCTTTGTCTTGATTTTCTTCCCAGTCATGTCTTCGTATTCGATATCCAAATGCTCGGGATAGATTTTTTCCAACAAGGAGTCAAGCCATTCGCCTAGCATGACATCAGTCATTCCCGTGATATCAAAATATGAACCAAGACCACCGTTTCCCGTATCATCGCTGTGCTTCTTTGCCACTTTCATGGCAAAATAAGTCTTGCGCTCACGCAAGAACGCCTGACGGGCACTCTCGCATTCTTTGAGAAAGTCAGTATAGGAATACTTCTTCTCAAGACGCTGATTGATTTTTGATACTTTCTCCATCTCCTCATCGGAAATGACACTAGACAACAGCATGATTTTTTCCAAAGGATTGGAAATCTCACCGATTGGAGTTGTGCGAATCGAATTGAATTCTTCCCAGAACTTTGGGCTGACTTCAGTTGTCATCGATGTACGAAACTCATCGATATAGTTCTGAATGTTGTACCTTTTCCCGATCTCATGGATCGTGATTGAAAGGTCATTGAGGCTCTTTACAACCATGCCATGCCTCCCTTCGTCCTTTCTATTTAGGATTTGAAGGTACATTCCGATGCCAACATTACGCAACATGCCGCAAGGTTGATCTCTTGATCGGCGGCAAACGCTGCTCGGTGCTGATACTCCGAAAGAGTGAGAACAGCCTGTGGAACGGATGACGGCTGCAACTGATCTACGAGGGTTTCGTAGATTTTTCGAAATACATGTGCGGTGTCACGGTCGGCATTGTCAACAACCCACTTTCGAATTTCATTGAAATTCTTTCCCTTAAGTGCCTTTACCAATGACTCAACTCCAACATCAGCAGCAACTAGGATTCCCGTATCGATTGCTCCCGAAACAGAATAACGCTGAATCTCGTTTAGTACTCTTCGAAAATCGGGGAAATGACGAATGATCAGTTCAGCAAGAACTCTCTCATCATACTGAATGGATTCCTTGTCAAGGATGTCTTTTGTACGAAGAAGAAACTCCTTCGCCATCTTGGGCTTCTCCTTCGCAGGAATCTTGAAGTCGATGCATGTGCAACGGCTGTGCAGCGGTTCGATGATTCGGTGCTTGAAGTTGCAAGTGAGGATGAAGCGACAGTTCTTGGCGAACTCTTCGATGAAGCCACGCAGAGCGGGTTGGGTTGACTGTGGGTTCAGATAGTCAGCCTCGTCAAGGATGACCACCTTGTGACCGCCACCCAAAGACACGGCAGATGCAAACTGCCGAATGCGGGTTCGAAGCGTGTCGATGCCGCCGTCTTCAGACGCATTGATAAACAGGACATCTCGTCCCAACTGATCGCAGATCGCACGGGCTACGGTTGTCTTTCCGCATCCTGCACCCCCACAAAGAATCATGTTAGGAATGTCTTCAGACTTTACCATGTCCCCGAAGGTGTCGGATAGTCCCTCTGGCAGGACACATTCCGACACCTTTCGGGGTCGATACTTCTCTACGAGTAGGTCGTTCATTTTTTAACCCTTGGTGCTGTCTGATTCCATGGCAACCCAATAGTTCACAGGAACGGAAGTCCCTTCGAACTTTGCAACACGCTTTTCTGCAAGTTGCACATTGTAGTCACCCGCAAGCATCTTCAGGTTTTCGACCTTGAACCAGAACTTGAAGGAAGTATCAGAGGGATTCTCTGCAACGGTTAGGCTCCAACTGTGAGCAGTCGGATCTTTCTTGTCGCACACACGGATGCATACGCCATCATCACACGATTCAATGCACATATCGGGTGCCTGTAGGACAGACGCTGCCTTGAGAATTGAAGCCATATCATTTGCATGAAGAAGGAACGATACCGCAATCTTCGGCATCGTGATCTTCTTGTCTGACTTGGTAAGCAACTGCGGGTCGCTGTAGAAGTACTTCACCGAAGCCTTCGAACCCGAAGAACTGATAGTCACATGTGTGTCTTCAAATGCGAACTCGGGATCCTTGAAAAGGCTGACGGTAGAAAGAAACTTCGCCATGTCCCAAATTCCGAACTCTGCATCAAAATTCTCTTCTACCTTTGCTTCGGCAAGAATAGTTGCTGACGGAGAGATTGTGGTAAGGGTGTGTCCAGGCTTTACATGAAGATTGCTGTTGATG
This sequence comes from Cyanobium sp., assembly GCA_044376165.1. Taxonomy (GTDB): domain Bacteria; phylum Cyanobacteriota; class Cyanobacteriia; order PCC-6307; family Cyanobiaceae; genus Cyanobium. Next base: position 446 of record JBIPMZ010000397.1, on the reverse strand, counting down.
GAAGCAAAGTTCTTCAGAATGTTCAGCGTGTCAGGTGAAATGGTGATCTTGTTCATTGTTGCGCTCATGGTGTAAACGATCTCCTTTGACTCGTAGAGTTACAGGAATCATAGCCGATCCACCCTCAAAGTCAAGAGGGAAGCAACGATGACTTTCCCATTTCCTGCAAGTCTTTTCGTATCGTATCGATTGGCACAGCATAGAGTAGATTTGCATGACGGTTGTGACGAACAATGATACCAATGCATTTACCTGTTTTTGCATGATAGATTCCTCCTCCACTAGAACCGGGGGCACCGTTGCATGTTACGACCAGATGAGTATCGTTGTTCCACGACACCGATCTTTTATGGTTTGCAACGATGCCCTCGGTAATAGTGTTTTATTCTCCCAGAGGTGACCCTACTGCATACACATCTTCTCCGGCACGTGGGGGTACTGACATG
>JBIPMZ010000120.1:0-7005 GCA_044376165.1 Cyanobium sp. | reverse complement strand
ACCGAAAGCGCGCCGATTTTTTGCAGGGATTCGCGCAGGGCCTCGGCGCTGTCGGAGCCCTTCAAATTCAGGCGGCGACGGCTGGCCACCAGGAGGGTGACGGCGATGTAATCACTGGCGGCATCGCTGCTGCCCGCTTTCTGAACGGCTTCCTCCGCACTGCGACGTCCGGAGACATTGATGGTGAGTTCGCGGTTGAGCTTGCTGCGCTCCTGCACCGAGAGCCGGTTGAAGGTGCTCTCCGCGCTCGCGAAGGGAACCTGACCTTCCTCGAGATTGGCGTAGACCCACAACTCAGGGTTGCGCAGCAGGGACAGGCTGGTTTCCTGGAGCACCCGCTGGAGGCCTTCGTTGCTGGAGGTGTCGGCCCCGCTGGCCAGGCGGCGCAGGTCGGCCTGCAACTCCCGGGCCGAGGCCAGGAGGCCCACCTGGAGCTGGGCGATCGAAACCGGGCCGTCGCCGGCGGGGGCCGGCAAGGCCCCGTCGCCGGAGGAGGGCAGGACGCCACCACCGCCGCGCAGGGCATTCGTCAGCAAACCGACCACCGCCATCAGGATCAGCAGCCCGAACAAGCCGCCGCCGAAGCCAAAGATCGGCACGATGAAGGGGAAGCCAAACCCGCCGCCACCGCCGTAAACCCTGCCGCCGCCCGGGAAGCCGCCCCCGCCGGAGAAGCCGCCATAGCGGCCCCCGCCCCCGCCCCCGAAGCTGCGGGGGCCTGAGGGGGCGGAACGGAAGCTGCCGCCCCCGATCCGCCCGCCACTGGCCGCATCCGCCGGGTGGGGATGGGCGAACAGCAGACCGCTCAAAAGTACGGGCACGGCCAGAAGGCTGGCCATGCGCCGCAGCAGTCGGGCAGACATCGGATCCATCAAGAAGTGGCCGAAATCTAGGAACCGCCCCCCACGATGGTGACCACTTCCAGCGCATCGGATTCCACCACCGGCTGCGCGCTCCAGCGCTGGCGGGGCAGGATCGCGCCGTTGAACTCCACCACCACCAGCCGGGGCGAAAAGCCCAGCTCCTGCAGCAGCGCCTCCAGGGTGAGGCCCGCCGGAGCGGTGCGCGCTTCGCCGTTGACCCGGATCGTGATGCTCCCCCCGTCGCTCATTGCGGCCCCTCCCCCCCGAGGGCGGCCAGGAGGGCGGCGGTGGCCGCGGCGGGATCGGCGGCGGCGGTGATCGCCCGCACCACAGCCACCCGGTCGGCGCCAGCGGCACGCACCGCCGCCAGGTTGGTGGCGTCGATGCCCCCGATCGCAAAAAAAGGAATCGAGGCCGTGGTCGCCGCGGCCCGCACGCACTCGAGGCCTACGGGCTCCCGTCCCGCCTTGGTGGGGGTGGCGTGGACGGGTCCGACGCCCGCGTAATCGCAACCCGCCGCCGCCGCCTCCCGCAGCTGCTCGAAGCCTCGGGTGCTGCGGCCGATCAGCCGCTCCGGCCCCAGCAGGTCCCGGGCCACCGCCACCGGCAGATCCGCTTGCCCCAGGTGGACGCCGTCGGCGTCCACCGCCAGCGCCAGATCGATCCGATCGTTGACCAGAAACAGGGCGCCGTGCTCCGCGCAGAGATGGCGCAGGCGAAGGGCCTGCTCCAGCCGCTGCCGATCCTCCAGGCCGGAGTCCGCCTTGGCCCGGTACTGCACCAGCCGCAAGCCGGCCGTCAAGGCCCGGGCCACCACCCGATCCAGCTCCGGCATGGGGGTGGTGACGAGGTAGAGGCGGGCGCGGGCCAGGCGCTGCCGGCGCTCTTCGCCGGCGCCAGCGCGCAGCAGCGCCACCTCCAGGTCGTAGAGGGCGTAGCGGATCGCCGCCGCCTCGGCAGCCAGCTCCGGATCCAGGCTGCGGCCGAACTCCTCCAGCACCCGCAGCGCCTCCTGCACCCGGGCCGCATTGGCAGCCAGCACCTGCCGGGGGGAATGGCGGGCGTCCTGGGCGGGGTGGCTCAGGCCGGCCGCCCCATCGCCGGCGCTGTTGCGGGCCAGCTTGTAGCGGTCGCGATGCAGGCGGCCGAGCCGCTGGCGCCAATCCTTGCAGCGGGCGACCCAGTCGGTGCGATCGAGGCCGAAACGGGCCCAGTCCTCCAGCACCCGCAGGCCCTCCCGGGCCCGGTCGAGATTGGCGTCGAGCAGCCGCTCGACCGCGGCGGCGCCGCTGGGGGGGGAGCTGGGGCTGTCGGCGGAGGTGCTCATCGGGCGCGGAGGCCGCACGGATTCTTCCTGTCTAGGGTGTGGCAGCGCCCGTGAGCCCGATGGCCGACCTCCCCAGCAACTCCAATCCAGGCGGTTCCGACCCCACCGGTTCCGACAATCCGATGCTGGTGCTGGTGTGGGGCATCCTGCTGCTCGGAGGCATCGGCGCCTTCATCGGCTGGGGGCTCACCCATGCCTATCCGGTGGCCTGAACGGCCAGCAGGCGTCGCGCCCGCTGGGCATCCTCCCCGATCTGGGCGCTGAGGGCCTCGAGGCTTGCGAAGCGCTGCTGGCGGCGCAGCAGCGCCACCGGCTCCACCCGAAGCTGCCGCTGATCCAGCTCGATCGTGCGGTCGAGCAGGTGCACTTCCACCGCCGATGGGGCGAGGGGGTCGATGGTGGGCTGCGGGCCCAGGTTCATCACCGCCGGCATCGCTCCTGTCAGCGCGGCGCTGGGGGTGGGGTCCTCGCCGTCGAGCAGCCAGGCGCGGGCGGCATACACCCCCTCCAGGGGCAGAAACTTGCGGCCGTCCACCTGCAGATTGGCGGTGGGCCAGCCCAGGGGACGGCCCAGCCCGCGGCCCCGCACCACCCGGCCGAAGAAGCGATAGGGCCGCTCCAGCAGCTGCGCCGCCGCCCCGATCTCCCCGGCCGCCAGGGCGCTGCGGATGCGGCTGCTGCTCAGCAGCCCCCCACCGTCCGCCACCATCGGCACCACGGTCACCGCAAGGCCATGGGCGGCGCCGAAGCGCTCCAACTCCGCCACGCCGCCGCTGCGACCCACCCCGAAGCGGAAGTTTTCGCCGACCGCCAGGCGCCGGGCCCCCAACGCCCCCGCCAGCACCTCCGCGACGAACGCCTCGGGGGTGAGGGCGGCGAGGGCGGCATCGAAGGGCACCAGCACCAGCTGACGAATGCCGAGGGGTTCCAGCAGTTCGAGCTTCTCCTCCGGCAGATCGAGCCGCAGCCGCACCTCCCCCCGCAGCACCTCCCGGGGGTGGGGCCAGAAGGTCACCACGGTGGGCACCAGTCCGGCCGCCTCCACCTCCGGGCCCGCCACGGCGGCGATCACGCGCCGATGGCCCCGGTGAAGGCCATCAAAACTCCCCAGCGCGATGGCGGAGGGACGCAGGGCATCGCGGGGACTGTGGAGCGGAATCAAGACCAGGGGGGAAGGGGGCGCTCGCCCGGGCGATCCTCCCATGGCAAGTTTGGGGGGCCAGCCTGGGGCTCCATGGCCGATCCGCTCGACCTGCAGCGCATTTCCTTCGCCTTGCGCCGCGTGGGCTGGGCCCGCTTCTGGGTGCAGATGGCCCTCGGCGTGGTGGTGGTGGGGGTGCTGATCTTCAACAACATCGGCGGTCAGATCGCCTCGCGGGCCGACCGGGCCCTGGGGCTCGGGCCGGGCCTCTCCCTCACCACCTTCTCCTTCTTCGTGCTGTGTTGGAGCCTTTGGCAGAGCTGGCTGGTGGTGCGCTGCGGCCGGGCGCTGGCCAGTCCGGTGCGCCCCAGCAAGGGGGAGACAGCGCGGCTGCTGAAGCGCGGGATCCTCGGGGATGTGGCCGGCCTGACCCTGGCCTCCGTGGGCTATCAGGCCCTGGCCGGCAGCCTGTTCGTGCAGGCCTCGATGCAGGCCGGCTTCGCCTTCGGCGGCGTGATGACCACCCCCGGCGGTCGCATCACCAACTACCCGATCACCTCCCTGGAGATGCTCAGCGTGCTGAGCAACACCCAGGTGCTCTTCGCCCACCTGATCGGTCTGGCGGTGAGCCTCTGGCTGCTGCAGCGCATCTACCGGCGGGCTTGAGCCCCCTGGCCGGTCAGGGCCTCCGGCGCCGGCAGGCGATCGGGATGGCCACGCCAGAACAGCTCCGGCTGGAGCGGCACCAAGCTGGCGCCCCCCTCGCGGATCCAGGCGACATCGGAGGGCCAGTCCGCCGGCTCCGCCAGGGCCGATTCGAGTTCGTCCACCACCTCCCCGGCCAGCCAGTAGTACGTGCGCCCGCGCGGATCCACCCGCCGGTCGAATTGGTCGGTGTAGCGGCGCACGGCGGTGCGGCACCAGCGCAGCGCACCGATCGCCTCGGCGGGCAGGGCCGGGACGTTGAGATTGAGCAGCAGGCCCGGCGGCCAACCCGCCGCCAGCATCCCCTCCGCCACATCCAGGGCGAGGCGGGCGGCGGGGCCGAACTCGCGCCAGTGGAAATCGGCGCTGCTCACCGCCAGGGCCGGCAGCCGCTCGATCGTGCCCTCCATCGCCGCCGCGACCGTGCCGGAATAGAGCACATCGGTGCCGAGATTCGGACCGTGGTTGATGCCGGAGAGCACCAGATCCGGCGGCTCCTCCAGCAGGCGGAACAGGCCGAGCTTGACGCAGTCGGAGGGGTTGCCGCTGCAGGCCCAGGCGGTGACCCCGGGGGCGAACAGCTCGTCGGCCCGCTCGGCCCGCAGGGGGGTTTGCAGGGTGAGGCCATGGCCGGTGGCGGAGCGCTCCTGATCGGGGCAGACCACCGTCACCTGGTGCCCCCGCTGGACGGCGGCCGCGGCCAGGGTTTGGATGCCATCCGCAAACACCCCGTCGTCGTTGCTGAGCAGGAGGCGAAGGGGGGGCATCGGCGGGGGCGCAGTCCGGTCTATGCGAACGCTAGGCGGGGCTGCGGCGACCGCTGCCTACAGTCCACCCCTGCCCTTGCCTGCCCCCCGCCCCCGTGAGCGCCACCGTCAGCCTGCAGCAGCTCACCGACCAGCTCGCCGCCCTGGAGGCCGAGGCCTGCGCCGCGATCGCCGCGGCGGCGGACACAGCCGCTCTGGAGGCCTTGCGGGTGGGACTGCTCGGCAAGAAAGGCCGCCTCTCGGCGGTGCTGGGGGCGATGGGGCGCTTGCCCGCAGAGGAGCGGCCGGTGGTGGGGGAGCGGGCGAACCGCCTCAAGGAGCAGCTGCAGTCCCGGCTCGCCGAACGCCAGAACGGGATGCGGGCGGAGGCGCTGCGCGAGCGGCTGGAGAAGGAGCGCCTCGACGTGACCGCGCCGCCCAGCTTCGTGCCGCCGGGGCATCGCCATCCGCTGATCGCCACCGTCGAGGAAATCGTGGATATCTTCGCGGGGCTGGGCTATCGGGTCTCGGAAGGGCCGGAGATCGAGACCGATCACTACAACTTCACCGCCCTGAACATCCCCCCCCACCACCCGGCGCGGGACATGCAGGACACCTTCTATCTGGCCCCCGGCGCCGCGGGTGGCGAGCGGCTGCTGCGCACCCATACCTCGCCGGTGCAGATCCGTTACCTGGAGCAAAACCCGCCGCCGGTGCGGGTGGTGGCGCCCGGCCGGGTGTTCCGCCGCGACGCCGTGGACGCCACCCACTCGCCGGTGTTCCACCAGGTGGAGGTGCTCGCCCTGGATGAGGGCCTCGACTTCAGCCACCTGCGCGGCACGGTGATGGCCTTCTTGAAGAGCTTCTTCGGCGACCTGCCGGTGCGCTTCCGGGCCAGCTACTTCCCCTTCACGGAACCCTCCGCCGAAGTGGATGTGCAGTGGCGGGGGCGCTGGTTGGAGGTGATGGGGTGCGGCATGGTCGATCCGGCGGTGCTGGAGGGGCAGGGGCTCGATCCCCGGCGCTGGAGCGGATTTGCCGCCGGCCTCGGGGTGGAGCGGTTCTGCATGGTGCGCCACGGCATCGACGACATCCGGCGGCTCTACACCAGCGACCTGCGCTTCCTGGAGCAGTTCTGAGCCCCCATGCCGATGCGTTCGGGCCCCACCCATAAACTCAGCTTCCCTCCCGCCTTCGATCGGTGTCCCGGGTTGGACTGATCGTCAACGATGGCAAGGAGCTCGCCCTGGCGACCGCCGACGCCATTGAGCGCCGGCTCCACGCCGCGGGTCTCGAGGTGGTGCGCGTCAGCAGCGCCGGTGGGGTGGTGGGCTTCGCCAACCCCGACCAGCTCCTGCGGGCGAAGGGCTATGCCGCCTGCGTGCCGCCGGCCTTCGACCCGGAGCTGGCGCTGGCGCTCGTGCTCGGTGGCGACGGCACCGTGCTCTCCGCCGCCCGCCAGACCGCCCCGATCGGGGTGCCGATCCTGACGATCAACACCGGCCATCTGGGTTTCCTGGCGGAGGTGTACCTCCAGGATCTCGATCGCACCCTCGACCAGGTGGTGGCGGGCCACTGGGCGGTGGAGGAGCGCACGATGCTGGTGGTGAGCGTGATGCGGGGAGAGCAGCGGCGCTGGGAGGTGCTCTGCCTGAACGAGATGGCCCTGCACCGGGAGCCGCTTACGAGCATGTGCCATTTCGAGATCGCCATCGGCCGCCACGCCCCGGTGGACATTGCCGCCGACGGGGTCATCCTCTCCTCCCCCACCGGTTCCACCGCCTATGCCCTGAGCGCCGGGGGTCCGGTGATCACGCCGGACTGCCCCGTCCTGCAGCTCACCCCGATCGCCCCCCATTCCCTGGCCTCCCGGGCTCTGGTGTTCAGCGACCAGGAGCCGGTGACGATCTTTCCCGCCACGCCGGAGCGGCTGATGATGGTGGTCGATGGCAGCGCCGGCTGCTACGTCTGGCCGGAAGACCGGGTATTGATCCGCCGCAGCGACCATCCCGCCCGCTTCGTGCGCCTGGCCGACCACGAGTTCTTCCAGGTGCTGCGCAACAAGCTGGGCTGGGGTCTGCCCCACATCGCCAAGCCGGGTGGCAACGGCCTGCTCGGGGAGAGGATGCCGTGAAGGCCGCCGTCGGCAAGCCTTCGGATCCGGGCGTCGGCGCCCGGGTGTTGCGGGTGGGGGAGGCGGCGGTGCTGCTGGCGCCCCGCTTG